>NZ_JCACVY010000066.1:0-21362 GCF_058833935.1 Roseomonas sp. TS2
GCGGGTCCGCCGCGCGCAGCCGCGCCAGCAGGCGGCGGGCGAGGTGCAGCGTCACCGCCGATTCCAG
Organism: Roseomonas sp. TS2; assembly: GCF_058833935.1. Classification (NCBI taxonomy): domain Bacteria; kingdom Pseudomonadati; phylum Pseudomonadota; class Alphaproteobacteria; order Acetobacterales; family Roseomonadaceae; genus Roseomonas; species Roseomonas sp. TS2. The sequence continues at coordinate 68 of NZ_JCACVY010000066.1, forward strand.
CGCCAGGCGGCGGCTTTCCAGGCGGCGCGGCAGGCGGGCGGCGCGGTCCAGCATCGCCTCCACCCGGTCCAGCGCGGTGAGCAGCACGGGGGCACGGGCGGCGGCGTCGGTGAAGAAGGCGTCCTCGCCGCCGGCCAGGGCCATCCAGTCCTGCGGCAGGTAGACGCGGTCCAGCGCCGCGCGGTCGGGGCCCAGATCCTGCAGGTGGTTCAGGATCTGCAACGCGGCGGCGAGCGACTCGGCGCCGGCCAGCGCCTCCGGGTCCGTCTCGCCATGCAGCCGCAGCAGCAGCCGGCCCACGGGGGCGGCGGAGCGGGCGCAGTAATCCTCCAGCGCCGCCCAACCGGCATAGCGGCGCTGCGTGGCATCCTGCCGGAAGGCGGAGAGCATCCGCCGCGCCTCGGCCGTGCCGGCGCCGCTCTCGTGCAGGGCGCGGGCCAGGGGCAGGGGCGTGGCCGGGTCGTCCAGCGCCGCCTCCAGCCGGGCGAGGCGGGCGAGCTTCTCCTCCGGCGGCAGCTCCGGGTGGTCGGCGATGTCGTCGGCGGCGCGGACGAAATGGTAGAAGGCCAGCACCGGGCGGCGCAGCGCCGGCGCCAGCAGCCAGGAGGCGACGGGAAAGTTCTCCGAGCCCGGGCCGCGCGTCGGCGGGCCGGCCAGCACCTCGGCGGCGGGGGCGGCACTCATGCCGGGCACGTCACGCGATGAGGCTTCACGTGGCAGGGCCGGCGGGGCCATAGGCGCGGCCCTTCCAGGCGGGGCGGCGGCCGAGCCACCCGCCCAGCAGCGCCGACCACTGGATGCCCAGCGCCACGGCCACGGTGGCGGGGTGCAGCGGCACCGTCCACCACGGCTCCCGCGTCCGCCAGGTGATGGCGGCGCGCAGGCCGAGCGAGAGCAGCAGCGCCGGCAGCGCCAGCGCGGTGAAGGGCAGCAGCAGCCAGGGCAGCAGGTGGGCGCCGCCCAGCAGCACCGTCCAGACCGGCAGGCCGAGCGGCGTGGCCATGCCCTCCCGCGCGTTCTTCAGGAAGCCCTCCCACCCCTCGCGGAAGCTCCGGTACATGCGGCAGCGCGCCAGCGGGGCGCCGTCCACCACCTCGGTGCGGAAGCCGCCCGCGCGCAGGCGGCGGGCCAGCGCCAGCCCGTCATGCAGCACGCTCGGGCCGGCGGCGTGGCCGCCCACCGCCGCATAGGCCGGCGCCTGCACCAGGATGAGCTGGCCGCAGGCGGCGGCAAGCGAGGCGCGGCCGCTGCCGGCGCGGCCGCCGCCGGGCAGGTAGCCCAGCATCATCAGGTTGATGGCCGGCACCGTCAGCGCCTCGCCCAGGGAGCCGATCTCCTGCCGCGGCACGCCGGTGACGAGGGCGATCTCGTGATCCTCCGCATGGGCGGCCAGGGCGGCGGCGGCATGCGGGGCAAGGCGGACATCGGCGTCGATGAACAGCAGGTGGGTGCCGCGCGCCGCCTCGGAGAGCCGGGCGCAGGCATGCACCTTGCCGGTCCAGCCCGGCGGCAGGGGCGGCGCCTGCAGCAGGCGCAGCCGGCGGTCCCGCTTCATCAGGCCGCGGACGATGGCGGCGGTGTCGTCCTGGCTGCCATCGTCCATCACCAGCACCTCGACCGCCACATCCTCGCTGGCCAGGGCGGCGCGGACGCAGGTCTCGATATGCGCCGCCTCGTCCCGCGCCGGGATGAGGATGGAGACGAGGCTGGGGCCGGGCGGGGTGCCGCGCGGGCGGCGCAGCCGGCGCAGGTTCAACGTGCCGAGCAGGGCAGGGAAGGCGGCCAGGCCCAGCGCGGCCCAGCCGAGCCCGTTCGCCACGGCGCTCATGCGCGGCGGTCGTGCCGCGCGTCGAAGCGCTGGCCGCGCAACAGGGCGCGGCCGCGCCGCCAGAGATCGTAGATGCCGCCCATGCCTTCCCCTCCCTGCGCCACCACGCGGAACGCCTCCGGCCGGCGGGCGATGGCGTCCCCGGCGAGGCGGTCCATCGTGCCGGCCAGCGCCGCGGCCAGCGCCGCCTGCCGCCGCTCCCGAGGCATGGCCTGCAATTCCGCCCCTGACAAGGGCGCGCCGAAGGCGGCCAGCATCTCCGCCTTGCGCTCGCTCCAGAAGGGGTATTCCAGCGCCAGGGGGATGAAGGTGGCGTGCGGCGCCAGCTCCGGCAGCCGCACCAGCCCGGGTGCTATGGGCACCGGCCGCTCCCGCGCATCGGCGAAGCGGCCGGGGGCGTTCATCCAGAGCATGTCGGCGCGCGCCGGTTCCAGCACGCGGCCGGCGGTGCGGAGGAAGGCCACGGCGCCGCGCGCGCTCTCCTGCTCCACCCCGAACACGCCGAGGCGGCGCATGAAGCCGTAGCGGGCGAGGGCCTGCGCCTCCATCGGGATGAACATGCGCCGGCCGGGGAAGAGACTGCGGGAGAGCAGCATGAAGGCCACCCCGTCCCACCAGGAGGGATGGTTGGCGAACACCACCAGCGGCCCCGGCGGAAGCTGCGGCAGCCCCCATTCCGCCACCCGCAGCGCCCGCATGTGGCGCCGTGCGAAGCGGCCGAACATGAAGTGGTAGAACCGCATATGGGGCGCCGAATACAGGTCGGCGGGGGAGCCCGGAGGGGGCGGCGCCCCTTCCGGCCCCGGCCTGGAACTGCTCATTCCGCCGCCAGCGGCACCCCGCGCTGCCCCGCCGCGCGTGCCGCCTCGCTCATGCCGCGCCCGCCAAGATCCTGGTCCAGCGCGTCGGCGGCGATCCAGCCGGACATCATCACCATGGGCATCCCCGGCCCCGGATGCGCGGCGCCGCCGGCGAGGTAGAGCCCCTTCACCGCGCGGGAGCGGTTGCCCGGCTTGAAGGCGCCGGTCCACACCCCGTGGCTGGCCAGGCCGTAGATGGCGCCGTCCAGCACCTTGTAGCGCTCGTGGATGTCCTGCGGCGTCAGCGCCTGCTCCACCACGATGCGCTCCTCGATATCCTCCATCCCCGCCGTGCGCTTCAGCTTGTCGAGGATGGTGCGGCGGTAGCCGGGCAGCATCGCCTTCCAGTCCTGGCCCGGGCGCAGGTGCGGGGTGTGCACCAGCACGTAGAGCGCCTCGCCGCCCTCGGGCGCCACGGAGGGGTCGGTGGCGGAGGGGGCGGCGAGGTAGGCAGTCGGGTCCGGCGCGGGGATGCCCTTCTTGTAGATGGCGTCGAACTCCTCCTCCGCGTCGCGGGAGAAGATGAAGTCGTGATGCGCCAGGTGCTCGTAGCGCCTGTTGAGGCCGAGATAGAGCACCACGCCGGAGCAGGCCGGCTCGTACTTCTTCCGGCTGTACTTCGCGGCCGGCGCCCCGCCCACCAGCTCCCCATAGGTGCGGATGGCATCCATGTTGGAGATGACGGCGTCGCAGGCGATCCGCTCGCCGCCCGCGAAGACGGCGCGCACCCGGCCGCCCTCCGTGTCCATCCCCGTCACCTCGACGCCGGGGCGGAGGTCGGCGCCGAGATCGGCGGCGAGCTTCGCCAGCCCCTCGGCCACGGCACGGGTGCCGCCCTTCGGGTACCACACCCCCTCGCTCGCCTGCATGTCGCCGATGCCGCAGAGCACGGCGGGGGCGAGGTAGGGGGAGGAGCCGACATACTGGCAGTAATGGTCCAGCATCTGCGCCAGCCGCGCATCCGGCACATGGCCGCGGATCACCTTGGCCACGCTCTGCCCCATGCGCAGCGCCAGCACGTCGCGCAGCGTGTCGGGCTGGAAGTTGGCCTTGAAGTCCAGCGTGTCGCCGATGCCCTCGACCGACTTCCAGAAGAAGAACTTCTCCGAGACGTCGTGCAGGTGGGTGGCCACGTCCTGGAAGCGGCGGTAGCCGTCGCCATTGCCGGGGGCGAAGCGGTTCATGCTCTCCGCCATCGCCGGCACGTCCTGCATCAGGTCGATGGCCGTGCCATCCTCGAAGAAGCAGCGCCATTGCGGGTCGAGCCGGATCAGCGGCAGGTCCTGGGCCTGGTCCCGCCCGGCCTCGGCGAAGATGCGGCGCAGCACGCGCGGCATGGTCAGGATGGTGGGGCCCATGTCGAAGCGGAAGCCGCTGTTGGACCCCGCGGGGCCGCCGGGCAGGTTCAGCACCGCCGCCTTGCCGCCGAGCCAGGGGTTCTTGTCGAACAGCGTGACCCGGTGGCCGCGCGCCGCGGCCACCGCCGCCGCCGACAGCCCGCCCAGGCCGGAGCCGATCACCACAACATGCGACGTCGTCATGCGAGCGTCTCCTCTCCCTGCGCCATGGGCAGGCGCGTCTCGATGCCGCCCATCCCCAGGTCGCGCGACAACAGGTCGGCGCTGATGCGCGCGCCCTCGTAGATCACCGGCAGGCCGCTGCCCGGATGCGTGCCGCCACCCACCAGATAGAGCCGCTCCGTGCTGCCGAAGCGGTTGCCGGGGCGGAAGTAGAGCATCTGGCCCAGATCATGCGCCAGGTTGAAGGTGGCGCCATAGCCCACCGCGAACTCGTCGCGCCATTCCAGCGGCGTCACCATCCGTTCATAGCGGATGCGGGATTCGATGTCCGGCAGGCCGAGCGTGGCCAGCCGCCGCAGCGCCATGCGGCGGAATTCCGGCGCGCGCGTCGCCCAGTCGATGGTGCCGCGCAGGTTGGCCACCGGCACCAGCACGTAGAGGCTGCTGTGCCCCGGCGGCGCCATGGAAGGGTCGGTGGCCACCGGGTTGTGCAGATAGAGGGAGGGCTCGCCCGGCAGCAGTCCGGTCTCGATCTCCTGCAGGTTGCGCCGGTAATCCTCGGCCAGCAGCACGGTATGGTGCGCGATCTCGGGGAAGCGCCCCTCCACGCCGAGATAGAGCATGAAGGTGGAGCAGGAATAGCGCGCGCGCGCCAGATGCGCGTCCGACCAGCGCGGGCGCAGCGCGTCGGGGATCAGATTCGGCGCGGCGTGGGCGAAGTCGGCGTTCATCACCACCGCGTCGGCCATCAGCCGCTCGCCGCCGACCTCGACGCCGGTGGCGCGCCTGCCCTCGAACAGCACGCGCTCGACCGGGGCGCCGAGGCGGATCTCGGCGCCCATCCGCTCGGCCACCCGCGCCATGGCCGTGGCCACGGCGCCGCAGCCGCCCTCGGGGTGGAAGACGCCGTGCTCGTATTCCAGGAAGGAGAGGATGGTGAACAGGCTGGGGCAGCGGAACGGGCTCATCCCCAGATACTTGCTCTGGAACGAGAACAGCAGCCGGGTGCGCGGGTCGCGGAAGTAGCGCTTCAGCTCCGTGTCCACCGAGAGGTGCGGCCGCAGGTGCGGCAGCGCCTTCAGCATGTCGAGGCCGAACAGGTCGGCGGCGGAGGAGAAGCCGCGCTCCAGCACCGGGCGGAAGGCCTCCAGCTTGCTGCGGTTCTGCACCATGAAGTCACGCAGGCGGGTGGCGTCCAGCGGGTCGATCTTGGCGATCTCGGCGGCCATGCGGTCGAGGTCGGGCGTGGCGTCGATCACCGGGCCGGCGCCGCCGCCGAAGATCAGGCGGTATTGCGGGTCCAGCCGCGTCAGCGCCACCTCGCGCCGCAGCTCGGCGCCGCAGCTCGCGAAGATCTCCTCGAGGATGCGCGGGTAGAGGAAGAAGGTGGGGCCGAGGTCGAATCGGTAGCCCTCGGGCGTCGTCAGGGTGCGGCTGCGGCCGCCCACCACCCCGTCCTTCTCCAGCAATGTGACACGGGCGCCGCGGGCCGCGAGCAGCATGGCCGCGGCCAGCCCGCCCGGCCCCGCGCCGATGACGATGACATGAGGGCGCCCGCCCGGGCGTCCAGGACCGGGCGAGGTGGGTAGGGGCAAGGAAGCGTTCATGCCGACTTTGCGATCACCTGTCTGGTTCATCTGCAGAGTTGCGGCGTGTTCGTCCCTTGCCAAGGGTTACATCGATGAGAGCCGTCCTTCATCCTGCCGAACGCTGCGGTTCCCGCCCCGGGTCCCGGCACTGGTCCCCGGACCAGGCTGGGCGGTCCGGTGTCAGGCCGCCACCGGGCGGGCGCTGTCGTCGAAGCCGTGCGGATGGGCGGCGCGCCAGGCATAGGCGGTGCGGACGATGTCCTCCAGCGCGGCGTATTGCGGGGTCCAGCCGGTTTCCTCGCGCAGCAGGGTGTTGGAGGCCACCAGCACCGCGGGGTCGCCCAGGCGCCGCGGGCCGGTGCGGTAGGGCACCGGCCGGCCGGTGACGCGCTGCACGGTGTCGATCACCTCGCGCACCGAGTAGCCGCTGCCGTTACCGACATTGTAGCGGACGCTGCGGCCCTGCTCCAGCACGCCCAGCACGCGCAGATGCGCGTCCGCCAGGTCGGTCACGTGCACATAGTCGCGGATGCAGGTGCCATCCGGGGTGTCGTAGTCGGTGCCGAACAGGGTCAGCTCCGGCCCGAGCCCCAGCGCGGCGTTGATGGCCAGCGGGATGAGGTGGGTCTCGGGGTTGTGGTCCTCGCCCAGCCGGCCCTGCGGGTCGGCGCCGGCGGCATTGAAGTAGCGCAGGCTGGCCGAGCGCAGGCCATGCACCCGCTCCGCCCATTCCAGCCCCCGCTCCGCCATCAGCTTCGACTCGCCATAGGCGGAGACGGGGCCGAGGCGGCAGCCCTCGTCGATCGGCAGCCGCTCGGGGAAGCCGAACAGCGCGGCGGTGGAGGAGAGCACGAAGCGCTGGCAGCCCGCCTTGATGGCGGCATCGGCCAGGCCGAGCGTGTTGGAAAGGTTCTCGGTGATGTAGCGCAGCGGCTCACGCATGCTCTCTCCCACCAGGGAGAGGGCGGCGAAGTGCAGCACACCGTCGAACTTCCAGCCGGCGAGGACATCGGCCACCCGGGCGCGATCCGCGAGATCGGCCACCACCAGCTCCACCCCCTCCGGGATGGCGGCGCGGTGGCCCTGCCGCAGGTCGTCGATGACGACGACGTCATCACCACGCTCCTTAAGGGCGAGGACCACATGGCTGCCGACATAGCCGGCCCCGCCCGTAACAAGGAAGCGTGCCATCCCAAGATCCTTTACTCTGGAGCAAAAATGATGCGCCGGACCTTATCTCGTCAACGCGGGCCCGTGCATTAAACATCCAGTTCAACAAGCACCGGCACATGGTCGCTGGCCTGGGTCCAACCTCGCGCTGTGCGGTGGATCCGCCAGTCGCGCAGATGGCTGGCCAGATCCTGGCTGACCCAGATGTGATCCAGCCTCCGGCCCCGATCCGAAGCCTCCCAGTCCCGCGCCCGGTAGGACCACCAAGTGTAGAGCTTCTCCGGCGGCGGCACGAAGTGCCGGATGGCATCGTGCCAGCCGCCGGCACGCTGCCACCCCTCCAGCGCCGCCACCTCGACAGGGGTGTGGGAGACGACATCCAGAAGCTGCCTGTGGCTCCAGACATCGCTCTCGAGGGGGGCGATGTTGAGATCGCCCATCATCACCGCGCGCCGCGCCGGTCCGCGCGCCGCGTCCCAGGCCGTGGCCTCGGCAATGAAGTCCAGCTTGTGGGCGAATTTCGGGTTGGCCCCGCGGTCGGGAATGTCGCCACCGGCAGGAACGTAGAAGTTGTGCACCTCCAGCCCGCCCGGCACCGCCAGATCGACGCCGAGATGCCGGCAATCGCCCTTGGCGCACCAGTCCGGGTCGCCCGGCCGGAGCGCGAAGGGAATGCGCGAGAGGATGGCGGTCCCGTTATAGCCCTTCATGCCCCTCACCGCCCGATGCGGGAAGCCCAGCGCCTCCACGCCTGCGTGTGGAAACAGGTCGTCGGGGCATTTCGTTTCCTGCAGGCAGATCACGTCGGGCGCGAGGTCGCGCACCAGATCGGCCAGCAGGGGCAGACGCAGGCGGACGGAGTTGATGTTCCAGGTGACGATGCGGAGGGTCGGCATGCGCGCTCGATAATCTGGATGGCGGGGCAGGGCTAGGGCGCTTCCGTCTCTCCTGCCGTCCACCCCTGTCTTCACCATGCCGCCAACGCGCTGTTTTCAAGCGATATCATGCTTCGGCAGGCTGCCGGGGCCAGCGCCCCGGGCGCGAAGGCAGGATGACGGAAAAGGTGGCGCCCGGTCGGGGGGGACCGGGCGCCTTTGGGGGGTATCATTCCTTGGGGGAATGGTCGGGTGAGCCGGAGGGGAGCCGGCCAACCAGTGCCAAAATGGCACCTCCCGACGGGAAGATAAGGGTTTTTTGCCGCAACTCAAAAACGTTTGACGCGAAAACTTCGATTCGGCCTGTGGCTATTCCGCCGCAAGCGCCGCCGCGGAGGCAGCGTTGCCAACCCGTTCCAGGGCCCAGCGCGTCGCGGCTGTCCCAAAGGCCTCGAAAAGGCGGCGGGAGAGGGCATCCTCCGCCCAGTCATATTCCGGGTGCCACTGCACGCCGAGGGCGAAGCCCCGGGCGCCTTCCACGCGGCCACCCTCGATGGTGCCATCCGGCGCCCAGGCCTCCGGCACCAGCCGGGGGGCGGCCCGGGACACCGCCTGGTTGTGCAGCGAGTTCACCGGCACGCCCTCCGGCGACCAGTCCAGCCCCTGCCAGACCCGCGCCAGCATCCCGCCTTCCAGCACGCGCACATTGTGCGCCTTGCCCGTGCGCACCCTTGGCAGCACCTGATCGACCGGGGTGGAATGGTCCAGCCGGCCCGGCAGGTCCTGCACCCGCTGGTCCAGCGTGCCGCCCAGCGCCACGTTCAGCTCCTGGAAGCCGCGGCAGATGGCGAAGAGGGGCAGCCCCGCCTCCAGCGCCGCGCGGATCAGCGGCAGGGTGGTGGAATCCCGTGCCGGATCCTCCGGCGTGCCTTCCAGGTGCGGCGGGCCGGCGTAGAGGCCGGGCGCCACGTTGGAGCGGCTGCCGGTGAGCAGCAGCCCGTCCAGGCGCGGCAGGATGTCCTGCACCACCGCGTCGCCCGCGGCTGGCACCAGGATCGGCGTGCCGCCGACCGGGCCCATCACGACCTTGATGTAATGGTCGGACACGGCGTGGTTGGGCATGGCGAAGGCGCCGAAGGCCTTCATGCAGCAGGGGATGCCGATCAAAGGGCGCATGAGGCAAAGGTTGCGCCGCAAGGCGGCGCGATCAAGGCATTAATCGTGCATAACGGTGGCGTCAGCCCTGCCTCAGCGTCGGCCCTCGCTCTCGAAGAAGGTCGGATCGTTGAAGGTGAAGAGGCGGCGGGGCAGGTTCACGCCGGTCTCGATCTGGCTCAGCGTCACCCGCGTCTGGCGGCCCTGGCCATCGACCACCAGCCACTGGCGCAGCTCCATCGGGTCCTCGGCCAGCACCAGGGTCAGGCGCCCCTCGGCCGGGTTGTCCCGCCGCCGCAGCGTGACGCCGACGAAGCCATTGCCGCGCTCCACCCCCAGCACCTCGATGTCGCCGCCGAAGCGCAGCTGCGGCCGCAGCAGGAAGCCCAGCGGGGTGGAGGAGACCGGCACGATGCTCGGCTGCTTCAGTTCCCGGTCGTAGTAGAGGAACTGGCCGTCCGAGGCGATGAGCAGCAGCGGCTCCGGCGGGTCGTAGTCGAAGCGCATCCGGCCGGGGCGGGCGATGTAGGCGGTGCCCTCGGCCGAGCCGCCCTGGTGCGCGATCTGCAGGAAGCGGGCGCGAAGCGTGGTGAGGCCGTTCATGTAGGCCTCGACCCGCGCCAGGACGGCGGCGGCCTGGTTGGCCGGCACCGCCTGGGCGGCGGCCGGCGCCGCCAGGAAGGGGCGCGGCAGGAAGGGCAGGGCGAGGGTGGCGGCGAGCAGCGTGCGGCGGTCCATGCCCCCTACTTGGCGCGCCGCCGCGCGCGGGAGAAGACCCCCGCTCACATCGGCCCGCCCGGCACCGCGGTGGCGCTGAGCGGCGGGAAGGCGCGCGCCTCCGGCAGCTGGTAGTGCCACCATTCCAGCCCGTAATGGTCCCACCCGGCGGCGGTCATCAGCCCCAGCAGCAGGGCGCGGTTGCGCTGGTCCTCCACCGGCACGCCGGGGTGCCCGTGCGCCGATTCGGCCTCCACGGCGTCGAACCCGGTGCCCATGGGCAGGGAGGCGCCGCTGGCGGCATCGGCCAGGGTGAGGTCCACCGCGGCGCCGCGCGGGTGCACGCCGCCGGCGCGCGGGTCGGAGACGAAGCGCTTGTCCTCCACCGCGTGCCACAGCGCCCATTGCGCCTCCAGCGGCCGGAAGGCGTCGAACACGCGGAGCTTCAGCCCCAGCCGCGCCGCCTGGTCGCGCGCGCGGAACAGCCGCTCCCGCGCCAGCGGCAGCAGCAGCGCCACGGGCCGCCGGTAGATCGGCCGCCCGGTCAGGTTGTCCGGCGTGGCGTAGCGGAGATCGAGCAGGAAGCCGTCGGCTTCGTTTACGGGCAGGAGCATGGCCGTATTCTGTCACCCCGCCCGCCCGGTGTCGCCGCAGGCGCACCCGCAAGCAGACAGAAAAAAAGAAGGGGGCCAGGGGGAATTCATTCCCCCTGCCTTTACTTCCTTCCCCGCACCGCGCGCATTCCTTCCAGGCCTCGCCTGCCCTATGGAACCCACCATGCGGATTCTGGCGATGGATGGCGCGCTGGCGCGGGCCTCGGCGGCGGTGTGGGTGGATGGCGCGGTGCGTGCCTCGGCCCTGGCGGAGGGGGCGCGCGGCCAGGCCGTGGCGCTGCCGCCGATGGTGGCGCGCGTGCTGGCCGAGGCGGGCCTCGCCGCGACCGAGCTGGACGCGGTGGCGGCGGTGGTCGGCCCGGGCGGCTTCACCGGGCTGCGGGCCGCGCTGGCGCTGGCGCAGGGCGTGGCGCTGGCGGCCGGCTGCCCGGCCATCGGCGTCACCACCGGCGAGGCGCTGCGTGCGGCCCTGCCGCCGGCGCTGCGGGATGGGGTGGCCGTCTGGTCGGTGATCGACACCCGGCGGGGCCGTGTGCTGCTGGAGCGCTTCGCCCCCGGCGAGGATGCCGCCGCCGCCCCGCCGCAATCCCTGGCGCCGGAGGAGCTGCCCGACCCCGCCGGCCCGGTGGCGTTGGTGGGCGACATGGCCGGCGCCGTGGCGGAGGCGCTGGCGGCGCGCGGCATCCCGGCCCGGCTGACCGGGAGCCTGCTGCCGGAAGCCGGCGCCGTGGCCGCGGTGGCGGCGCTGCGGCTTGCCGGGCGGCTGCCGCCACGCGCCGCGCTGCCGCTCTATGTCGAGCCTCCCGCGGTGCGCCTGCCCGGTGCCTGAGCGGGAGGCCGGACCGCGGCCCGCGGGCGCGGCGGATTCGCCGGCGCTGGCGGCGCTGCACGCCCAGGCCTTCCCGCCCGGGGAGCGCTGGGGCGACGACGCGCTGCGGCTGCTGCTGGAGATGCCGGGGGCCTACGCTCTGCTGGTGCCGGAGAAGGGCTTCGTGATGGCCCGCGTGGCGGCGGACGAGGCGGAGATCCTCACCCTGGCGGTGGCGCCGCCGGCACGGCGGCAGGGTGTGGGCGGCACGCTGCTGGCGGCCGCGCTGGGCCGCGCCCTGGCCGCTGGCGCGGCCACGATGTTCCTGGAGGTCTCGGAGGCCAACACGGCCGCGCGCGCGCTCTATGCGGCGGCGGGCTTCACCGGGAGCGGCCGGCGTCGGCGCTACTACGCGGATGGCAGCGACGCGCTGGTGCTCAGCCGCCGCCTTTGCGGATCCTGAGCAGCACGCTGCCATCTTCTGCCGCGCTTTCGTCGAGAACCTCGTGCCCCTGCTCGATGGCGGTGCGCGGAACATTGCGAAGCGGCTCTTCTCCCCGCAACCGAACCAGCAGAATTCCACCCGCCGGCAGCCGATCCAGGGCCAGCCGCGTGCGGACGAATGTCATCGGGCAAGTCTCGGTTGTGATATCAAGAGATTGGTCAAAAAGTTCTTCTTGCGGCACAGTAATTTTTTGGGAGGATTGATCAATCACGATTTTAACTCCGATTGCTGTTGCAGAAGCTTGATGCGCAGCTATATGTTCGGCAAAGTCAAGGTCGTAAGATGCGTCCAGACTGCAACAGGAATTTTTCGCGAGGCGTGGGAATGTCGGAAGAACAGGGCGGACGTGAACTGCTGGGGCTGACAGCGCAGATTGTCGCCGCACATGTCTCAAACAACTCGGTTCCATTGTCGGACGTGCCGAACCTGATCGAGCAGGTTCACCGGACTTTGTCTGGTCTTGGCACGGCGCCGATTGTCACGGCCGCGCCTGTGGAACGCCCGCAGCCCGCCGTCGCCGTCAAGAAGTCGGTCACCGACGATTATCTGGTGTGCCTTGAAGACGGCAAGAAGTTGAAGATGCTGAAGCGGCATCTCAAGACCGCCTATGACATGACCCCGGAACAGTATCGTGAACGCTGGGGGCTGCCGGCCGACTATCCGATGGTCGCCCCGAACTATGCGCGCCACCGTTCGTCGCTCGCGAAGAAGATCGGCCTCGGCACCAAGCCGCGCGGCACCCGGCAGCGGCGCGTCGCGGCCTCCGCCTGAGGGCCTCGTCGCGGCCCGGCGCCGCGCTCCGCCCCCATGGCCGGAGCGCCGCCGGCGACGAACCGACGCGGCCGCCTTGCCTTGGGCGGCCGATAATGGCAAGCCAGTGGCGTGGCTGCCGGGGCGCGCGGCGCCATTCCCGTATGGCGCACCCGGCCCTCGTGCCATAATGCGTGCCGGCCGGCGGCGGGAAGGTCCCGCGTCCCGCCGGCACAGGAGAGCTTCCGACCACTCCCATGGACACGCGCACCGACACGCCCCGCCACGCCGCCGAGAGCCAGCCCGACCCCCTGCGGATCGAGCGCCTGTGCATCGAGCGTGGCCTGAAGATGACCGGGCAGCGCCGGCTGATCGCGCGCGTGCTTTCCGAGGCGGTGGACCACCCGGATGTGGAGGAGCTCTACCGCCGCGCCCTCGCCCTCGATTCCCGCGTCTCCATCGCCACGGTCTATCGCACCGTCCGGCTGCTGGAGGAGAAGGGCATCCTGGAGCGGCACGATTTCGGCGGCGGCCGCGCCCGTTACGAGGCCACCGAGCATGGCCACCACCACCATCTGATCGACGTCGATTCCGGCAAGGTGATCGAGTTCTCCGACGCGGAGTGCGATGCCCTGGCGCAGGGGATCGCCGCCCGGCTCGGCTTCCGCCTGGTCGATTTCCGGCTGGAGCTGTTCGCCCGCCGCGCCCCCGAGGGCACCCCCCTGCCGCCGCGCCGCTCCACCCGGCGGCGCGGGGGGGACGAGGCATGACCGCGATGGCCGGCGCCGGCTTCGGCGAGCTGCGCAGCGGCAATCTCGGCGTCCGCGTCGCCACCGCGCAGGAGGAGGTCGACGCGGCGCAGGCGCTGCGCTACCGCGTCTTCTACGAGGAGATGGGCGCCCATCCGGACGCCGAGACCGCCGCCACGGCGCGCGACCGCGACGCCTTCGACGCCGTGGCCGACCACCTGCTGGTGGTCGACCACAATCTGGGCGAGGGCGCCGCCTCGGTGGTCGGCACCTACCGGCTGATCCGCCGCGCGGCGGCGGAGAAGGTGGGGGGCTTCTACTCCGCCTCGGAATACGACATCGGGCCGCTGCTGGCGCAGCCCGGCCAGGTGCTGGAGCTGGGGCGCTCCTGCGTCGATGCCCATTACCGCAACCGCGCGGCGATGCAGCTGCTGTGGTCCGGCATCGCCGCCTATGTGTCGCGCCACCAGATCGCGCTGATGTTCGGCTGCGCCAGCCTGCCCGGCACCGATCTCGACGCGCTGGCCCTGCCGCTCTCCTACCTGCACGCCCATCACCTCGCGCCGGCCGAGATCCGCCCGCGCGCCGTGCCGGAGCGCTTCGTGCCGATGGACCGGCTCGACCCCGCGCAGATCGACGCCCGCGCCGCCCTGGCCGACCTGCCGCCGCTGGTGAAAGGCTATCTGCGCCTCGGCGGCTTCGTCGGCGACGGCGCGGTGATCGACACCCAGTTCAACACCACCGATGTCTGCGTGGTGGTGAAGACGGAGCTCGTCACCGAGAAGTATTCCCGCCACTACGAGCGGCACCGCGGCGCGCAGGAATAGGCGCCGCGGCGGCGCCAGATGTCATGGCCGCGAAATGAAGCGGTCATTGTCCTGCCGCTGCTGCTCCGCTATCCGGCTTGGCCATGGTGGCCATCGCCCGCATCCCCGACGACCTTCCGCAAACCCGGCGGCGCAAGAACCGGCCGCCGCCCCTGCGCCGTGCGCCAGGGCAGTTCGGCGAGGTGCTGGGGCAGGAGCCCCGGCCCGTCGCCGGCCGCCTGCGGGCGGTGCGGCGCCTCGTCTCCGCCCTGCTGTGGACCCTGCTCTGCATCCCCGTGCAGGCGCTGCTGCTGGCGCTGCCGGGACGCGGCAAGGCGGCCTTCCCGCGTTTCTACCATTCCGTGCTCTGCCGGCTGATCGGGCTGCGGGTGCAGGTGGTGGGCGAGATCTCGGCGGCGCGGCCCACCCTGTTCCTGTCCAACCATTCCTCCTGGCTGGACATCCTGGTGCTGGGCGGCGTGCTGGAAGCCGCCTTCGTCTCCAAGGCCGAGGTGGGGGACTGGCCGGTGGTGCGCACGGTGGCGCGGCTCGGCCGCACCGTCTTCGTCAGCCGCAGCCGCGGCCGCACGGGGGAGGAGGCCACCGCCATGCGCGGCCGCCTGCAGCAGGGCGACAGCCTGATCCTGTTCCCCGAGGGCACCAGCAACGATGGCGCGCGGGTGCTGCCCTTCCGCTCCGCCTTCCTCGGCGTGGCCGACGCGGCGGCGGCGGTGCAGCCGATCTCAGTGGTCTATGACCGCCTGGGCGGGCTGCCGGCCTGCCGGCGGGACCGACCGCATTTCGCCTGGTATGGCGATATGGACCTGGGCAGCCATTTCTGGCGGCTGGCACGGCAGCCGGGCGGGCGGGTGACGGTGCTGCTGCACCAGCCGGCCGACCCGCGCGCCTTCCGCGACCGCAAGGCCCTGACCCAGGCGGTGGAGCGGACGGTGGCCGAGGGAGCCGCCGACCTGCGCCAGAACCGCACGCCGGTGCCGCTGCATCCGCGCTGATCCTCGCCAGGACGCCTGACAGAGAAAAGGCCGGGGAGCGGAGCTCCCCGGCCTTTTCTCTGTTCGGGCCTGCCGCCGCTACTCGGTCGGCGCCAGGCTCTTGATCAGGTCGAAGACGCGCTTGCGGACCGCAGGCTCGGTGATGCGGTAGTAGGCGCGCACCAGCTCCAGCGTCTCCCGCTTGTGCAGCGTGTCGTCCTCGAAGCCTTCCTGGTGCTCGGCGAAGCCGCCCAGCCGTGCCCGCAGGGCGCCGTTGCCACCCATGGCATCCGGCATGTCGTCGAAGAAGAAGCCGATCGGCACGTCCAGCACCCGGGCCAGGTCGAACAGGCGACTGGCCCCGATGCGGTTGACGCCCCGCTCGTATTTCTGAACCTGCTGGAAGGTCAGGCCGAGCGCCTCGCCCAGCTTTTCCTGACTCATGCCCAGAAGTGTCCGGCGCAGCCGGACACGGGTTCCGACATGGACGTCGATGGGGCTGGGGCGGTGCTCGCGCTCGCCTTTTTCCACGACATCATCCACGGGCATGCTTGACCCTCCGCCACCAATTGCAGGACCGCGTTCGCTGGCCGCGGTTCCGCCTATGCTCTCGCTGTGGCGTGCCACTCGGGCGACCCCCCGCTTGTGTGTGTGCAATTTAACTAAGGCTGAGTTAGGAAATTGTCAACTCTTTCGAGAATTCTCAAAAAATAAACAATCTGCCTACGCATTATCGCCTGATTGTAGACGAGCTTCTAACGGCTGCAACCGCCAGAACCAGGATCGCCATCAGGCTCGCGCCGGAATTGCCAAGCCGCGCATAGATTGTCGGCGGTAGCGCGCCGGGCAGCGCAACCTGCTGCGTTCCCATCCGGCCCAGCCCGATCCAGGCGATCACCTCTCCGCGCGCACCGAAGACAGCCGAGATTCCGGTCTGCGCCGCCCGTGCCAGGGGCAGCCCCTCCTCCACCGCGCGCAGCCGCGCGGCGGCGAGGTGCTGGTAGGGTCCGGCCGAGAATCCGAACCAGGCGTCGTTGGTGATGTTGAGCAGCCAGGCCGGCCGCTCGGCCGGGGTGACGGCGCCGGGGAAGATCACCTCGTAGCAGATCAGGGGGCTGAAGGCCGGCAGGCCAGCGGGCGCCAGGGCGACCGGCCCGGGCCCGGCCGAGAAGTCCAGCCCGCCCTGCACCACGCGGATCGGGATCAGGCCGCGCAGGGGCATGTACTCGCCGAAGGGCACCAGATGCACCTTGTCGTAGACGCCGCGCAGCGTGCCGCTGGCGTCGATGGCCGAGAGGCTGTTGAACACCCGCCCCAGCGCGCCGTCCCCCTGCCATTCGGCGCGCACCGAGCCGGCCAGCAGCACGCCGCCCGGCGGCAGCACCTGCGCCACGTATCCGCGCGCCGCCTCGTCCTGCGGCAGCAGGAAGGGGCTGGCGGTCTCCGGCCAGATGACGGCCAGCGGGCGGCCTTCCGGCGTCCCGGCCGGGGGCGGGGCGGCGGCGCCCTCGCGGGTCAGCTCCAGGTAGCGGCGGAAGATCGGCCAGCGCTGGTCCTCGCGCCACTTCGCCTCCTGCTGGATGTTGCCCTGCACCAGCATCAGGGTCACGTCCTGCGCCGGCGGAGCGGGCCGGGCCAGGCGCGCGGCGCCGAGGCCGCCCAGCGCCAGCAGCGCCAGCGCGCCCCCGGCCAGCGCCCGGCGGGGCGCCTGCCGGCCCGGCCAGGGCAGCCCGGCCAGCAGTAGCGTCAGCAGCGAGAGGCCATAGACCCCCACCCAGGCGGCCGCCTGCAGCGGCAGGGGATGGAAGGCCCAGACCGAGCCCATGGCGTTCCAGGGGAAGCCGGTGAACAGCACGCCGCGCAGCATCTCCAGCAGCGTCCAGGCGCCGGCCAGGGCCAGCCAGCGGGGCCAGCCGGGCCGCGCCATCCAGGCGGCCAGCGCGGCCAGGGCGATGTAGAGCGCCAGCGGCAGGGCCAGCCCCGGCACGGCGATGGGCACCAGCCAGCCCCAGCGCCAGGGGTCGGTCAGCAGGGCGTGGCTGATCCAGTAGAGGCCGACGACATGGTGGCCCCAGCCCCAGGCGAAGCCGACCAGCGCCGCCCGCCGGGCCGAGCCGGCACCCTCCAGCAGGGCGAGCAGCCCCGGCACGGCCAGCAGCAGAACCGGCACCAGGTGCAGCGGCGGCATGGCCAGGGCGCCCAGGGCGCCCAGGCCGAAGGCCGCGAACAGGGCCTTCCGGCCGCTCAGTCGGGAGAGGCGTGTCAGCACGGGCGGAAGAACCTCAGGAGAGGGGGCGGCGGGGCCGCGGCCCGCGGGGTTTCACCCTTTCGCGCCGCCACGGCAAGGCACCGGCCGCAAAGGGGCAGGCTGCGAGGGGGGCGGCGGTCCGGAGACGCCGCCCCCGGTTCCGGTCAGGCGGCCGCCTGCGTCGTGCCGCTGCCGTTCCCGCTGCCGGGCCGGCGCACGCGCAGGCGGCGGATGCGGCGCGGGTCGGCGTCCAGCACGCGGAACTCCAGGCCGGAGGAGTGCGAGATCAGCTCCCCCTTGGCCGGCACGCGGCCTGCGAGGGTGAAGACCAGCCCGCCCACCGTGTCGATGTCCTGCTCCCGCTCATCCTCGGTGAGGATGGTGCCGAGGCGCTGCTCGAACAGCTCGATGGGGGTGCGGGCATCGAGGTCGATCAGCCCGTCCGTCCGCTCGACGATCTGCGCCGGCATGTCCTCGTCATGCTCGTCGGAGATGTCGCCGGTGATGGTCTCGACCAGGTCCTCGATGGTGACGAGGCCGTCGATGCCGCCATACTCGTCCACCACCAGCGCCAGGTGCATGCGGGCCTGGCGCATCTGCAGCAGCAGGTCGAGCACCGGCATGGAGGGGACGACGAAGAGCGGCTTGCGCAGCACCGCCGCCATGCTGAAGGGCGCCTCGCGCCCGACGCTGGCGAACACGTCCTTGATGTGGACCATGCCGACGATCTCGTCGAGCTGCTCCCGGTAGACGGGGAAGCGGCTGTGGCCCTCGCGCTGGATCAGGCGGATGGCCTGCTCCAGCGTCAGGTCCTCCGGCATGGCGACGATGTCGGCGCGCGGCACCATCACGTCGCTGGCGGTCTTGCCGCGCAGCTTCAGCACGTTGGCCAGCAGGGCGCGCTCCTGCGCGTCCAGCTCGGGGCGCGGCGGGCCGTCATGCTCGTGGTGCTCGTGGTGCTCGCGGCCCTCGACCAGGGCCTCCACCTGGTCGCGCACGCTTTCGGCGGAGCGCCGCCGCAGCAGCCCCTGGATGCGCCAGAGGAGGCCGTCACGCGATTCGCTGCCGCTCATGTCACCCCTCGCCACGGATTGGGCATGTTCAGGCGCCGCATGATGCGCGCCTCGGCCCGTTCCATCCGGCGGGCCTCCCCGGCCTGGATGTGGTCGTGCCCGCCGAGATGCAGCGTGCCATGGGCCACCAGATGCGCCAGATGCGCGCCCACCCGGCGGCGCGCCGCGCGCGCCTCCCGCCGCACCACGCCGAGGGCGAGGGCGATGTCGCCGAGATGGCCGAAGCCCTCCCCGGGGAAGGACAGCACGTTGGTGGGCTTGACCTTGCCGCGATGCTGGCTGTTCAGGCGCTTGACCGCCCGGTCATCTGTCAGCAGCACGGTCATGGCCCCGGCGGGAGCCCCGGGCGGCGCGGCCTCCGGCACGGCGCCGTCGAGGACCATCTCGGCCCAGGCGGCGGCGGCGGCGCGGCGCGCCAGATCCTCGACCCGCGGCACGGCCGCGCGCCATGCCGGGGCTTCGATGATAACCATCACCTCCGGCTGCGAAGGCCCGGCCGCGACATTGCGGCCGGGCGAGCTACTTCCCGGTTCCATCATTCTCCTTCCTGCCACGGCGGACCGTCTTCGCCGCGGCGCCGGCCGCGCCCGGCCCGCCTGTCCTGGCGTGGCCGTGGGCCAACTGATCGGCGCGGTTATACGCGGCGACGATGCGCGCCACCAGCGGATGCCGCACCACGTCCTGCTCGCCGAAGCGCGAGACGCCGATCCCCTGCACCCCGTCCAGCACGGAGAGCGCCTCCACCAGACCGGATTTCTGGCCGGAGGGGAGGTCCACCTGGGAAGGGTCGCCGGTGATCACCATGCGCGTACCTTCGCCCATCCGGGTCAAGAACATCTTGATCTGGGCGGGGGTGGTGTTCTGCGCCTCGTCGAGGATGGCGTAGCAATGCGCCAGGGTGCGGCCGCGCATGAAGGCGAGAGGGGCGATCTCGATCTCGCCCGACAGGATGCGGCGCTGCACCTGGTCGGCCGGCATCATGTCGTGCAGCGCGTCGTAGAGCGGGCGGAGATAGGGGTCGACCTTCTCCTTCATGTCGCCGGGCAGGAAGCCGAGGCGCTCGCCCGCCTCCACCGCCGGGCGGGAGAGCACGATGCGGTCCACCCGGCCCGCCATCAGCATCGCCACGCCCTGCGCCACGGCGAGGTAGGTCTTGCCGGTGCCGGCGGGGCCGATGCCGAACACCATGTCGGCCCGCGCCAGCTGGTCCATGTAGTCGGCCTGGGCGTGGCTGCGGGGGGCGATCGCACCCTTCTTGGTGCGGATCGCCGGCAGGTCGGAGAGCGGCAGGCGCGGCTCCGGCGCCTCGGCCGGGTCCTTCGGCGCATCGGCCCGGCGCTGCGCCAGCCGCATCGCTGCTTCCACTTCCGGCATCGCCAACTTCTCCCCGCGTTCGAGCTGTCGCCACAGGCTTCGCAACGCCGCTTCCGCCACGCTGGTTCCCTCGGCCGAGCCGGTGATGGAGAGGCGGTTGCCGCGGCTGGCCAGCCGGACCCCCAGGCGCTGCTCGATCTGGGCCAGATGCCGGTCATGCTCGCCATAGAGCAGCGGCAGCAGCGCGTTGTCGTCGAACTGCAGCGTGACGGTGCGGGCGGCGGAGACGGTGTCGGCCATCATGGGGCGGCTCATGGCGCGGGGGTCGGCCCGCAGCGCGATGGGGGTGGTGTTGCTCAAGCGGGGGCGAGCTCCTTCGCATCCAGCAGGGTGGCGGAGAGGGAATTGGGCAGGGCGGCGTCGATCCGCACCCGCGCCATGCGCCCGGCCAGGCCGGCCGGGCCCATCATGTGCACCGGCTGCAGCCACGGCGTGCGGCCCGCCACCTGCCCCGGGTGGCGCCCCGGGCCGGTCAGCAGGATGTCGCACTCGCGGCCCACGCAGTCGCGGTTGAACTGGTCCTGCTGCCGGCGCAGCAGCGCCTGCAGCTCCTGCAGCCGGGCATCCTTCTCCGCCTCCGGCACCTGGAAGGGCTGGCCGGCGGCGGGCGTGCCAGGGCGCGGCGAATACTTGAAGGAATAGGCCAGGGCGAAGCCCACCTTCTCCACCAGCGCCATCGTCGCCGCGTGGTCCGCCGCCGTCTCGCCGGGGTGGCCCACGATGAAGTCGGAGGAGAGCGCCATGTCCGGCCGCGCCTCGCGCAGCCGGTCGGCGATCCGGTGGAACAGATCGGCCGTGTGGCCGCGGTTCATGGCGGCCAGCACCTTGTCCGAGCCGCTCTGCACCGGCAGGTGCAGGAAGGGCATGAGCTGCGGGATGGTGCCGTGCGCCCGGATCAGCGCCTCGTCCATGTCGCGCGGGTGGCTGGTGGTGTAGCGCAGCCGCGCCAGCCCATCGATCTCGGCGAGGGCGTGGAGCAGGCGGGAGAGGCTCCAGGTGGAGCCGTCCGGCGCCTCGCCATGCCAGGCATTCACGTTCTGCCCGAGCAGCGCGATCTCCCGCGCGCCGCCGGCCACCAGCCGCTTCGCCTCGGCCAGGATGGCGGCGACGGGGCGGGAGAACTCGGCGCCGCGGGTGTAGGGCACCACGCAGAAGGAGCAGAACTTGTCGCAGCCCTCCTGGATGGTGAGGAAGGCGACCGGCCCCTGCTTGGCGTTGACCTCCGGCAGCAGGTCGAATTTCTGCTCCACGGGGAAGTCGGTGTCGATCTGGGCGCCGGCGGCGCGGCTGGCGCGGGCCACCATCTCCGGCAGGCGGTGATAGGTCTGCGGGCCGAGCACGATATCCACCCAGGGGGCGCGGGCGGTGATCTCGGCGCCCTCCGCCTGGGCGACGCAGCCGGCGACGGCCAGCACCATCTTCTGCCCCGCCTGCTCCTTCTCGGTCTTCAGCAGCCGCAGCCGGCCGAGGTCGGAGAACACCTTCTCCGAGGCCTTCTCGCGGATGTGGCAGGTGTTGAGGATGACCATGTCGGCCTCCTCCGGCGTCTCGGCGGGGCCGTAGCCGAGGGGCGCCAGCACATCCGCCATGCGGGTGCTGTCATAGACGTTCATCTGGCAGCCCCAGGTGCGGATGAACAGCTTCTTCCGCACGCCGGCAGAG
>NZ_JCACVY010000067.1:0-21140 GCF_058833935.1 Roseomonas sp. TS2
CCTCGGTGGCCGCGTCGCAGACCAGCGCATCCTGGCCGGCCTCCAGCGCCGCGCGCACCGCCCGCGCCGCCGCGCCGGGCTCGGCGCGCAGGGCGGCGAGCGGCAGCAACGCCGTGGTCATCCCCGCCCCTTCCAGCACGGCGCGCAGATCGGCATCGGGGTAGGTGTGGTCCCGCCGCCAGAGGGGCGAGGCTTCCAGCGGCGCGCCCTGCAGCCGGACGCGCCCATCCTCCATGGTGCGGCCTGTGGCGGGGAAGGCGGGCGAGACCACCGCCAGGGCCGGCCGCCCGGCGGCGCGGAGCGTGGCGAGGCTGGCCGCCAGTTCCGCCGCCGGCTGCCCGCGCAGGGTGGAATCCATCTTCTTGTAGAGGGCGGCGCCCGGGCCCGGCGGCGCCGCCAGGAGCGCGGCGTGGCGCGCCGCCGCCTGCGCGGGCGGAAGGCGCCGGCTGTCGGTGTCGATGGCCAGCACCGTCTCCTCCGCGATTCCTGCCGGGCCCCAGGCCACGGCGGCGGCATGGCCGCGGCGCGCGAAGGACACCGCGCAATCCGCAGCGCCCGTCAGGTCGTCGGCGAGGATCAGCCAGCGCTGCATCGGTCGGCTCCGGGGCTGGCCAGGGACAGGTCTCCGCGGACAGGAAGGGGCGAACATAGTGCCATTCCGGGGCGCGGCAAGAATCTGCGCGCAATGCGCAGATCGTCCTGCGGAAATCCCGCATGGCGTGCAGGCCCATGCGGTGCGGCCCCGGCATTCCGGCCATGCGCGGCGGCGCCCTGCCGGCCTGCTCCGCCCCGGCCCGGGCCGGCGCAGGCTGGCGCGGGGGCTGCCTCCGGTCCGGCGGCCGGCCTGACCTGGCCCGGCATCCCGAACAGCCACAGCCAGGACCGGCAAGACCGCCTCATCCCCTGCGAAGAGGACGGCCGGCAAGGCGCTCTACGCCGTCTGCGGCAACACGCAGGGCGTGGCGGGCGGCTGGGGCCCCGCCTGGAAGGCGGGGAGGGTCGCTCCCCTCCCCGCCCGGGCCTCAGGCGATGACGGCGTAGGGCGTGCGCCCTTCCGCGCTGCCGAACTCCAGGAAGTGCAGCAGCGGGTTCATCCCCGCCGCCGCCACGTCGGAATTCGCGGCGAGATAGGCATCCGTGTCGAAGCGGCTGCTGGCATCGCGGCCTTCCTTCCAGCCGAAGGCGTTGTAGTGCGCCAGGGCGTCGATGCCCGCCGCCGCCACGTCGGGATTGGCCGCGAGGTAGGCGTCCGTGTCGAAATAGCCGTTCGGGTCGCGCTGCTCGGCGCGGCCATACATTTCCCAGTGCTGGCGGGCATCCATGCCGGCGAGGCCCACATCGGGGTTGGCCAGCAGGTAGTAGCCGGCGTCGAAGCCGTCCGCCGAGACATCGCCGATGGCGGCCGTGACGATGCGCCCCTCCACCGCGCCGTGCAGCAGGTAGTGGGTCAGCGGCAGCATCCCGGCCTCCGCCACATCGGCGTTGCGGGCCAGGTAGGCTTCGCCGTCGAACCGGGCGGAGGGATCGCGGCCCTCCTGCCAGCCGAAGAGGATGTAGTGCTCCAGCGGAAGCATGCCGGAGGCCGCCACGTCGGGGTTCGCCGCCAGATAGGCGTCGGTGTCGAACAGGGCGTTCGGGTCGCGCCCCTCGCGCCAGCCATGCTGGTTGTAGTGGTCGAGCAGGTTGACGCCGGCCGCCAGCACGTCGGGGTTCTGCGCGGCGTAGTGGATGGCGTCGAACAGCGCCCCGCCCTGGTCGAGCCGCACCGTGCCGTTGGCGAAGGTGATCTGCTCGATGCCCCCGGCGCGGATGACCTCGCCATTCCCGCGCAGCGTCATCGCCGTCCCGCCCATGCGGGAGACGCTGTAGGACAGGATGTCCTGGCCCAGCACCAGCGTGTCGAAGCCCGCGCCGCCGTCGATGATGTCGGAGCCGCCGCCACCGGCCAGCCGGTCGTCGCCCGCGCCGCCGCGCAGGATGTCGCGCCCCGCCGTGCCGGCCAGGCTGTCGGCGTCCGCGCCGCCCATCTGCTCCTGCGCCAGCACGCCATCCTCGCGCAGGGCGAGGTTCTGCACCCGGCTGTCCTGCGCGGCGGTGGTGTCGGCCTCGTCGAAGGCGGTGCCGGCGCTGCCGTGCCGGGCCAGCAGGTACTCGGCCAGCGCGTCCTGCTCGGTGCCGCGGGTGGCGAAGCGGCTGGCGCCCTCGGCCAGCAGATCGCTGCCCTGCAGGTCGATGCGGTCCTCGGCGTAGACGCCGATCGGGTAGCCGTCGCCGCCATCGGCCAGGTAGCTCAGCGTGGTCATGCGGATGCCGCGCGACGCATCGCCCACCAGCGCGCCATCCTGCACCAGCGTCTCGATGACGAAGCCGTCCGCATCGACGATCGCCAGGTTCTGGATGCGCGTGCCGGCCACCGCCACGCTGCCATCGGCGTTCAGCCGCTGCGCCGTGCCGGCGGGGTCGTAGGAGAAGGAGAGGCCGCCCACCTGGCCGAAGGAGCCCGGCGTGGCACCCGGCGTGATGCCGGAGACGGCGTGCTCCACGATCCGCAGCAGCTCCTCGGCCGAGACGGTGACGATGGAGAGCGCGTTGTTGAAGCGCAGCGAGTTCTCGATGTCGAGCTGGCTGATGGCGCCCGACGGCTTGCCGGCATCGGGGTTGGCCAGCGGCGGCAGCTCGCCCGCCTCGGCGCCTGTGCCGATGCTGCCGATCTCGGCGCGGATGCCGCCGCCATTCTTGATCGAGACGCTGACCGCCGCATCCACCTGCTGCGCCAGCCAGAGATTGGCGTCGGCGGTGAGGTTGCCGAGATTGGTCTCCTCGGTGCGCACCTCGCCGCGGCGGCCTTCGAGGAACACCTCGGTGTAGCCGAGAAGCTGGCCGTCCTTCTGGTCGATCACGGTGCCGATGGCGTCCGTCAGGCCGCGCACCATGCCGCCGCGCGTGCCCTCGGCATAGGCGTCCTCGTTGCCCCACAGCGCGGCGACCGTCTCCTCGGTCGTGGCGTAGGCGCCGGACTGGCCGGCATCGACGCTGTCGCGGATGATGCGGCCCTCGGCGTCGAAGGTCACCACCAGCCGGCCGACATAGGAGTATTCGCTGCCTGTGTTGACCACGGCGACGGTGCCGCCATCGGCGCCCTCGACGAAGACCGGGTAGCCCTGCGCGGCGCTGTCGCCCGGCAGCAGCGCGTCGGTGCCGTCGGCGAAGACGGCGTGGCTGCCGCCGGCGATGATGACATCGACGCCGCTCAGCTTGCCGGCCAGCTCCAGCTCCAGCTGGTACTGCTGCAGGTGGCTGAGCAGGATGATCTTGTCGAGGCCCTGCGCCGCCATCTGGTCGACATAGGTCTGCAGGATGCTGGCCAGCTCGTCGGTGTTGTTGGCGCCGCCATCGCCGGCGGGGTCCTTCACCACCGTGCCGGAGGGCGAGGAGATGCTCTGCAGCAGCTGGGTGGTGACGCCCAGCACGCCGATGGTCTCGCCATTCTCCTCGAGGGTGGTCCAGGGCGCAACCTGCGCGTCGGCCGCCTCGGCGGTCAGCGCCGCCGCGTCGCCCAGCTCCGCGGCCGTGGTGGCGTAGCTGGCGGCGTCGCGCAGCGCGGCGGTGAACAGGGCGCGCATCGCCGGGTCGGCGCTGAAGTCGAGATTGGCCGAGAGGTAGGGAAACAGCGCGCCGATCGAGGAGACGGCGGCGGCGGTGCTGCCGCTGCCCTTGGCAAAGTCGATGGCGGAGGCCAGGGCGTTGGAGCCGAGGTCCCACTCATGGTTGCCGAACACGCTGGCCTGGATGCCGAGCGCGTTCATGATGGCGATGTCGGCCGCCGCCGGGTTGGCGGCGAGGCCCGAGAGCTGCTCCACCGGCACGCCGAGCAGCGTGGCGTAGAGCTGCCGCAGCGCGCCGCTCACCCCGGAATCCGTGCCGGCGGCGATGAACGGGCCGGGGAGGAAATTGTCGCCCGAGGAGAGGGTGATGCTGTTGGCGACGCTGTCCTCCAGCCTGTCGACGATGGCGGCGAAACGGCTGGCGCGGTCCACCGCCGCGAGGCCCGCCTCGAAGTCGGAAGCGTGCAGGATCTGCAGCGTGTAGGTGCCGTCGCCCTCCACCTCGAGGCGGGAGGCCTGCACCTGCCCGTCGCCCTCGCCGGGTGCGACCAGCACCGGGCCGCCGGCGGTGTCCACCACCTGGATCACCTCCGGCGCGTCGCTGGTCGGGATGAGGCCGGCATAGGTGACGTCGGTGGGCGAGTCGATGCGGAAGGCCATCACGGAGTCGGTGCGCTCCAGCGCAACGAAGGCGTGCAGCACGCCGTCGATCTCCGCCAGGGTGACGCTCTCCGGCTCCGGCCCCTTGTTGTCGGAGCGGCCGTCATCGAACAGCGCGGGGAACTGCTCGATCAGCACGCGCTCCATCATGTCGCCGGAGTCGAAGGTCTGCGTCAGGCCGCTTTCGGTCACTTCCCAGATGGAGAAGGAGCGGCCGCCGAGCGTGGTGATGACGTCGATATCGCCATCGCCATCCGTGTCGCCCTCGGTGGTCAGCACGTCGATGCGGCCGAGGCGCGCGTCGGATTGCAGCTCCGCCACCGCCGCGGCGCCGCCGAAGCTGTCAGCATCGAGGGTGACGTTCTTCAGCCGGTCGGTGTCCGCGTAGTCGCCCCACTCCCGCGCATCGCCCTCATTGGCGGTGACGAGGTAGGTCTTGCCGTCCCGCGTGAATGTGGCGAGGCCATCCGGCATGTAGAGGCCGGAGACGGGCGCGGTGACGATGGCCGGGCCACCGTCACGGTCCGACGGATCGAGCCCCTGCCCGGCCACCGAATGGTCCTTCGTGCCCAGGGCGTGGACGGCGGTGAAGGCCATGCCGTCCAGATCCAGCACGGCGACGGCGTTGTTCTCCTGCAGCGTCACATAGGCGGTGCGGCCATCGGCGGAGAGCGCGATGTATTCCGGCTCCAGATCCGTCGCGGCCAGGGTGCCGGCGGGGCCGGTGATGCGGACGCCCGCCGCCCGCAGCGCCGCCGTGTCGAAGCCACCGAAATCGACGAAGGTGCTGGTGCCGGCCGCGACATCGATCACCGCCACGCCGCCGGCCGGGTCCGCCGCGTAGTCGTCGTTCGGCTCGCCCTCGATGGCGACGAGCAGGCGGCTGCCATCGGGGGTGAAGGTCACCATGTCCGGCACGGCGCCAACCGTGACGCTGCGCAGCAGCGTGGCGCCGGTGCCGGCGGCGTCGAGCTGGTAGAGGGCCACGGTGCCATTGCTGCCGGGGGTGGCGCCGTCATAGGCCACCGCCACCACGTCGCCATGCACGGCCACGCTGTTGCCGGTGCCGAACGGCCCGGCTCCGGCCGCCGGCAGCGAGAAGGCCAGGCTGCCATCCTGCATGCGGAGCGCGTCGACGCCATCCGGCCCCAGCACCAGCACCAGCTGGCGCGCCTCGTCGAAGGCCACCACCTCCGCGCCCCCGGCCGTGCCGCCGCTGGCGGTGTCATGACTCCAGAGCGAGGTAGACGTCAGTCCCGTCATGGCGCGATTCCCGATCCGCTGATCCTGGCCGCGCCTTACCCAGGCCTTAACGGGCCGACATGCGCGGTTTTATGAAATTTGCATTCCCGCCGGACCGGCCGGGGATTGCTGCGGCAGGCCGGCCTGCACCGAAAGCGCCCGCCGCACGTTAAGGCTCCGCCCCCGGCCGATGGCTGCGGGCCAGGCCCAGGCGCGGAGAGGAGAGGAGAGGAGAGGAGAGGAGATGCCATGTCATTGCTGACCAAGGACGACCTGCGGCCCCATTCGGCCTTTGCCTGGGCCTGCCTGCTCGCCCTGGCCGGCACCGGCCTTGGGCTCTGGCTGCTGGGCCGGCAGGGCGCGGCGCTGGGCACCGCCGCCGCGCTGCTGGGCTGCCTGGGTCTGGTCCTGCCGCCACGCGAGCGCATGGGCGTGCTGCCGCACCGGCTGCGGGCCTTGCCGCGCGGGCTGGACGCCACGCCCGTGCTGGCCACGCTGCTCTCCACGCCGGGCTATGGCCTGGGGTGGTTCTACCGCCCCGGCCCCTATGACGAGGTGGTGCATCTGGTCAACGGCGTGCTGGCCGGCGCCGTCTTCCTCGCCCTGCTGCGGGCGGATGGGCGGCACCGGCCGGCCCGCGGCCTGGTCTGGGCGGCGGCGGCCTTCGGCCTGGCGCTGGCCATTGGCTGGGAGGTGTTCGAATGGGCGACCGGGCTGATCGGCGACGGGCTGGACACGGTGACGGACGTGGCGCTGACCGCGCTGGGCGCGGTGCTCGCGGCCGCCTGGGCGGTGTGGCGCGATTCCCCCGCCCCGCAGGCGCCGCGCCTCTCCGATTCCTGCCGCTGAGCGCGGCATGCTTGTCGCCACCTACAACATCCATCGCGGCCGGGGGCCCGCGGGGTGGTTCCGCCCCGCCCGCATCCTGTCCGTCATCGCCGAGATCCGCCCGGACCTGATCGCCTTGCAGGAGGCGCAGCACTACCTGCGCCGGGAAACCCCGATGCTGGAGGAGGCCGCGGTGGCGGCGCTGGGCCTGCGCCCTCTGCGGGTGGCGGAAGCGCCGGCGCAGCAGGGCTGGCGCAGCAACGTGGTGCTGGTGCGGCGCGACGCCACCCTCCTCCGCCCGCCCGAGGGGCTGCGCCTGGGCGGGATGGAGCCGCGCGGCGGGCTGCTGGCGGAGCTGGACCTCGGCGCCGGCCCGTTCCGCCTGATCTCGGCCCATCTCAGCCTCGGCGCGGCGCGGCGGCGGCTCCAGGCGCAGGCCCTGCTGGCGGCGATGCGGACCGGCTCCGGTCCCCGCATCCCCACCCTGTTGCTGGGCGATCTCAACGAGTGGCGGCCGGGCGCCTCGGCGCTGGGCGTGCTGGAGCCGGTCTTCGGCGCGCCGCCGCACCCGCCGAGCTTCCCCGCCTTCCGCCCCTGGCTGGCGCTGGACCGGATCCTGCTGCACCCGCCGCACCTGGCGCCGCAGGTCGTGGCCCATGACACGCCCCTGGCGCGGCGGGCCTCCGACCATCTTCCGCTCAAGGCCCGGGTGACGCTTCCGCCCGCCTGAGACGGGCGCGGCCGCCGGAGGGCGCGTGGGGCATCTCCACGGAAACATTGCATCGCGGCGGCCCAGGCTGGATGATCCGTGCCTGGAGAGAGTGAGGTCCCGATGACCCTGCCTGCTCTGCCTCGCCGCCTGCTGCTGGGCACAGCCCTGGGGGCCTCCCTGGGAGCCTCCCTGGGGGCCGCCGCGCCGCACGCCGCGCGGGCGCAGGGCGCCGCCCAGCTCCTCAACGTCTCCTATGACCCGACGCGGGAATTCTACCGCGCCTTCAACGCCGCCTTCGCCGGGCAGTGGAAGGCGAGGACCGGCCAGACGGTGCGCGCCAATGCCTCGCATGGCGGCTCCGGCCGACAGGCGCGCGCGGTGATCGACGGGCTGCAGGCCGATGTCGTCACCCTCGCCCTGGCCTACGACATCGACGCCATCGCCGAGCGCGGGCTGATCGCGCCGGACTGGCAGAAGCGCCTGCCGTACAACAGCGCGCCCTACACCAGCACCATCGTCTTCCTGGTGCGCAAGGGCAACCCGAAGGCCCTGCGCGACTGGGGCGACCTGGCGAGGCCGGGCGTCTCCGTCATCACCCCCAACCCCAAGACCTCGGGCGGGGCGCGCTGGAACTACCTGGCCGGCTGGGCCTGGGCGCTGCGCCAGCCGGGCGGCGAGCGCGCGGCGCAGGACTACCTCGCCACCCTGTTCCGCAACGTGCCAGTGCTGGACACCGGCGCGCGCGGCTCCACCACCAGCTTCGTCCAGCGCGGCCAGGGCGACGTGCTGCTGGCGTGGGAGAACGAGGCGTATCTCGCCCTGGCCGAGTTCGGCACCGACAAGTTCGACATCGTCCACCCTTCCCTCTCCATCCTGGCCGAGCCGCCCGTGGCGGTGGTGGACCGCAACGTGGACCGGCGCGGCACGCGCGCCCTGGCCGAGGCCTATCTCCAGGCGCTCTACGCGCCGGAAGGCCAGGCACTGGCCGCGCGGCACCACTATCGCCCGCGCGACGAGGCGGCGCTCGCCGCCGCCGGAGACCGCTTCCCCAGGCTCGAGCTGGTGACCATCGACGACCCGGCCCTCGGCGGCTGGAGACGGGCCCAGGCCACCCATTTCAACGATGGCGGCCTGTTCGACCGCATCTATCAGCCCGGGCGATGACGCCGCGGCGCCGCGATCCGCTGCCGGGCTTCGGCCTCAGCCTCGGCATCACCCTGCTCTGGTTGCTCGGCCTCGTCCTGCTCCCGCTGCTGGCGCTGCTGCTGCGGCCGCTGGAGCTGGGGCCGGCGGGCTTCTGGCATTCGGTGACGGAGCCACGCGTGCTGGCCGCGCTGCGGCTGTCCTTCCTGGGTGCCCTGGCGGCGGCGGCGGCCACGGTGCCGCCCGGCCTGCTGGTGGCCTGGGTGCTGGTGCGCTACCGCTTCCCCGGCCGGCGCCTGCTGGACGGCATGGTGGACCTGCCCTTCGCCCTGCCCACCGCCGTGGCCGGCCTCGCCCTCACCGCCCTCTACGCGCCGAATGGCTGGCTGGGCGCGCCGCTGGCCGCGCTGGGGCTGAAGGTGGCCTACACGCCGCTCGGCGTGGTGCTGGCCATGGCCTTCGTCGGCCTGCCCTTCATCGTCCGCACCGTCGAGCCGGTGCTGCGCGACCTGCCGCGCGAGGCGGAGGAAGCCGCGGCGACGCTCGGCGCCAGCCGGGCGCAGACGCTGTGGCGCGTGGTGCTGCCGGCGCTGGCGCCCGCCCTGCTGGCCGGCTTCGCCATGGCGGCGGCGCGCGCCATCGGCGAGTATGGCAGCGTCATCTTCATCGCGGGCAACATGCCGATGGTGAGCGAGATCGCGCCGCTGCTGATCGTGGTGCGGCTGGAGCAGTTCGACTACGCGGGCGCCGCCGCCGTGGGGGTGGCGATGCTGGCGCTGTCCTTCCTGCTCCTGCTGGCGCTGAACCTGGTGCAGCGCCTCTGGCGCCGCGCATGACGCCCTCCACCACCGAGCCGCGCGGCCTGCGCTGGCTGCTCATCCTGCTCGCCGCGCTGCTGCTCGGGGTGTTCCTGCTGCTGCCGCTGGCGGCGGTGTTCACCGAGGCGCTGCGCCGGGGCTGGCCCCCCGTGTGGCAGGCGCTCTCCGACCCCGACGCGCTGGCGGCCATCCGCCTCACCCTGCTGGTGGCCGCCATCGCCGTGCCGGTGAACACGCTGGGCGGGCTGGCGGGCGCCTGGTGCATCGCGCGCTACCGCTTCCCCGGCCGCGCCCTGCTGCTGGCGCTGATCGAGCTGCCCTTCTCCGTCTCGCCGGTGGTGTCCGGCCTGGTCTGGGTGCTGCTGTTCGGCGCGCATGGCTGGTTCGGCCCCTGGCTGGAGGCGCGCGGCCTGCAGATCATCTTCGCCGTGCCGGGGCTGGTGCTGGCCACGCTCTTCGTCACCTTCCCCTTCGTGGCGCGCACGCTGGTGCCGCTGATGCAGGAGCAGGGGCGCGAGGCGGAGGAGGCCGCCGCCACCCTCGGCGCCTCCGGCTGGCAGAGCTTCCGGCGCGTGACGCTCCCCGGCATACGCTGGGCGCTGCTCTCCGGCGTGCTGCTCTGCAACGCCCGGGCCATGGGCGAGTTCGGCGCCGTCTCCGTCGTCTCCGGCCATATCCGCGGGGAGACCAACACCATGCCGCTGCATGTCGAGATCCTCTACAACGAGTACCAGTTCGTCGGCGCCTTCGCGGTGGCGGCGCTGCTGGCGCTGCTGGCCCTCGTCACCCTCGGCGCCAAGGCGCTGGTGGAGCGCGGCACGGCGCGGGGCGCGGCCGCATGAGCGTGGCGGTGCGCGGCCTCACCCGCCGCTTCGGCCCCACCGCGGCGCTGCGCGACATCGCGCTGGAGACCCGGCCCGGCGAGTTCGTGGCGCTGCTCGGCCCTTCCGGCTCGGGCAAGACGACGCTGCTGCGCATCCTCGCCGGCCTCGACTTCGCCGACAGTGGCACGGTGGAGATCGAGGGGCAGGACATGTCCGCCGTGCCGGCGCGGGCGCGGCGGCTGGGCTTCGTGTTCCAGAACTACGCGCTGTTCCGGCACATGAGCGTGTTCGAGAACGTGGCCTTCGGGCTGCGCGTGCGGCCGCGCGCCGCCCGCCCGGGCGAGGCCGAGATCGGCCGCCGCGTGCGCGCGCTGCTGGAGCGGATGCAGATCGGCGCGCTGGAGCGGCGGATGCCGGAGCAGATCTCGGGCGGGCAGCGGCAGCGCGTGGCGCTGGCGCGGGCGCTGGCCATCGAGCCGCGCCTGCTGCTGCTGGACGAGCCCTTCGGCGCGCTGGACGCCGAGGTGCGTAAGGGCCTGCGCCGCTGGCTGCGCGACCTGCACACCGAGATGGGCCTGACCAGCCTCTTCGTCACCCACGACCAGGAGGAGGCGCTGGAGCTGGCCGACCGCGTGGCGGTGATGGAGGCCGGCCGGCTGGTGCAGATCGACACGCCGGAGCGGCTGGTGGAGGCGCCGGCCACCGCCTTCGTCGCCGGCTTCCTGGGCCACGCGGCGCGGCTGCCAGGGCGGCTGGCAGAGGGGGCGCTGCATTTCGGGGGCGTGCCGCTGCCCCCTCTGCCGCGCGCCGCCCTGCGCGCCGCCCCGGCGCAGGACGGGCCGGTCCTGGCCTTCATCCGCGCGCATGAATGGGCGGTGGCGCCGGCGCCGGAGGGGGAGGCCAACGCCACCCTGCGCAGCCAGCGCCCCGCTGGCGGCCATGCCCATGTGGAGCTGGACCTCGCGGGCCATGTCATCGAGGCGGAGGCGCCGCTTGGCCTGCTGCGCGTGGGGCAGCCCTGCCGCCTGGTGCCGCAAACCGCCCGCGCCTTCGCCGCCTGAGTCGCCTGCCTGAACTGGCTTTCCGGGCGCGGCGCGTCAGGGTGGCAGCAGCACGCGCAGCGGCCCGGGCGCGTCCGGCACCTTCACCGGCAGGGCGCCGGCCGGATCGCCATCCATCTGCGCCAGGGCGGAGGCGCCCTCGAGCCGCACGGCCCCGGCGCGCCGGATCTGCACGCCGGACATACGCGGCAGCAGGTTGAACGGCAGGGCCGCGCCGTAGGGCGCCGCCGCCAGCGGTCCGGAGCGGCGGAACAGCACCACATGGAAGCCTTCCTCGCCGGGCAGGGGAGCCGCCGGAGGCCGGCCCGGCGAGACGCGCGCTTGCGGCGGCGGAGATCAGGACGGACAATCCACCGCGCGCACTCCCGCCCCGGGACGGCGCCCATGTCAAGAACCGCTTCCGGCATGCCCGCGGCATGCACCGGCTGAGCATTGGAGGGAAAAGGCGCCATGAGCCAAGCCGATGAATTCCACAATCTTGATTCAGGAACAGGCGGCATCCTGCGCGAACTGGCGCCCGGCCTGACCACGCGGATCTTCGCGGGGGAGCAGGCCATGCTCTCCGTGGTGACAATCGCGCCGAATGCGGAAGGCAAGGTGCATTCCCACCCGGAGGAGCAATGGGGCGTGCTGCTGGAAGGCAGCGCCGTGCGCATCCAGGGCGGGGAGGAAATCCACGTCGGGAAAGGCGATTTCTGGCGCACGCCCGGCGGGGTTCCGCACACCATGCGGGCCGGGCCGGAGGGCGCGCGGGTGCTCGACATCTTCAGCCCGCCGCGGCCGGAATACCGCGTCGCAGGCTCCGGGTTCGGCACGGGCTGACAGGCAGCCTCGGCGCATGAGGACGCCAGAGGCGGAACTTCATCAGCTTGGCTGGCCACCCCTGCCCGGAAGGCCGTCCACCACCCTGCCGGTGACGCTCCTTCCGGTGACGCCCCAACTCGTGACGCCCGGGCCCGCCTTCTCCCGGCGGACAGCAACCACGCGGGGGAGATAGACCCGCATGATGGTGTCCGCCGGCCGGCATACTGCCGGCCGGCGGATGGCTAGGAAGGCATCAGGCTTCGGCGCCTGAGCGCTGCCTCACCTCTGCCCCAGAGTGGTGGAGGTGCTGGCATCCTTATGCGCCGTACCGCTGCTGCTGCTACCCGCGACGCCGGTGCCGCTGCCAGTTCCAGGGCCAGTGCCGGTACCAGCGCCGGTGCCGGTGCCGGTGCCGCGCACCGCCTGCTCCACCGCACCACCGGTGGCCGATACCGTGCCGCCACCCTGCTCCTTCAGCTTCTCCTTGCCATGCTCATAGGTCTCGGCGAGTGCCTGGCCAATGCCCTGCGCCTGGGTGGTGACCGCATCCTTCGCCTGCTCGTACTGCGTCTCCGCCGTCTCGCGGAGCTGGCGGGCGGTGGCCTCGCTGGCCTCACCCATCAGCCGGTCCTCGGTTTCCGTGCGAGGCAGCAGGGCACCCAGCGCGGCGCCGACCGCCAGGCCCAGCGCGCCGATCAGCAGAGGCTGCTCGGTGGTGATGCGGTTCCAGTTTTCACCGGCCTGCCGGCCGAGATGACCGGTGCCCTCCGCCAGGCGGTTGTAGTGATGCGAGGCGGCATCGCGCGCATCATGCTGGTACATCCGGGCCCTGTCTCCCGCGCTTCCGGCCGTGCTGGAGACACGGTCCGTCATATCGGAAGCCGTCTGGCCGATGGAGGCGGCGGCGTCCTTGACGCTCTCCTTCGCGCCCGCCACGGCGTCGCCCAGCCGGCTGCCCAGGCCCGGTGCGCTCGGGCCGGAGGACGTGCCATGGCTGGAAGCCGAGGTGGTGGTGACCGTGGGCGCCGGCAGCGCAGGCTGGCGCGGCGGAGACAGATCGCGCGGCGGCGGCATGTAGTGGCTGCTGCGCGGCGCACCGCCATCCCGCCCCGACATGATCAGCCAGCCGATCCCGGCGCCGATCATCAGGACCGGCAAGGGATTGTCGCGAACCGCCTGGCCAAGATTGCGCGCAAACTGCGCGCCGCCGGCGTTCCGCGCATAATCCAGCGCCTGCTCGACAAGCTGACCTGGCGCCATGCTGCCGCGCAGGGCCTCGATGGTCTCGTTCACCCGCGCGCGGGTGCGCTCGACATCGCTCTCGATCTCGGCGGCCGACTGGCCACGGGGATCGGTGGTCTGGTCGTTGCTGTGGCTCATCGCACGGCCTCCTTGGCGAGGGTAGCATCCTGCGACACCTGATGGGCGGCGCGCTGCGGGATCAGCTGCGTTGCCCGCAGGCGATTGACGCCAGTGCGGAGCAGCACGAAGCCGACCACTGCGGCCAGGACGCCGACGATCAGGCTGGAGAGCGCCGTGGACAGCCCCAGCGTGACCAGCCAGGCCGCCAGGGCCTGCAGCAGGATCACCAGGCCCGCCATCAGCAGGGCGGCGGCGACAGCGATGCTGCCGACCCCGCGCCCCACCTGCCCGACCGCCTCGTTCATCTCGGCCCGCACCAGCTGGACCTCTTTGAGGACCAGGGTCGAGGATTGCTGGACCAGGTCGCCGAGCAGATCGGGGACGGTCCGGTTGCCTTCGTTTGCCATCAGGATGTCACCTCATCACCACGCGGCATGCTGCCGGGCTGGCCGGTACCGGGGCGATGCGCCGCGGCGCCACCCAGCGTGGCGGCGGGCATCGTCACCGGCTTGGAAGGGGCGCCGGGCGCAGCCGGGTTGCTGACCCATCCGGGAGCCGGGCCGGCCGCACCTGCGGTGCCGGTGCCGGTGCCGGTGCTGCCCGTGCCTGTCGCATACCCCGTGCGGCCCGCGCCCATGGCGGGTTCAGCGCCCATGCCGGCAGAATGGCTGGATCGCTGCGCGCCGCCCGTCCGCGCTCCACCCGACATGCCCTCCGACAGGCCCACACGCGCGAAACGGGTGATGGCGAAACCCGCCAGCACCGCCGCACCGAAGAAGGCCGTCGGCTGGCGGCGGGCGAAGCCGTTGACCTGCTCCACCAGCTCACCCACGCTGCGCTCGCGCAGGCTTGAGGAAATGCCTTCGACGGATTCCGCCGCAGCGCGCACATGACGCGCGATCTCGGGCGAGCTGTCCTCGAGGTCGTCGGCTACGCGGCGCACGGCATGGGCCAGCCCTTCGGCCCGCTCGGCACCAGCGGCCTTGCCCTGCTCGGCCAGGCTCTCGGCGCGCTCGGTCGCGGCTTCGGTGATGTCGCGCTTCTTCTGTTTCGCCTCGTCCGCCAGGCTGGCGGCGGCGTCCTTGGCATCCTGCCGGATATCCGGCATCGCCTCACGCGTCTTTCCCTCCTGCTCCGTCGGCTTCGCGCCGAACGGAGTTGTGGAGGGAGATGGCGTCTGCGGAGAATGTCCGCTCATGCTCTGGCCCTTTTCTACTCGTCATCCTGATCAGAACCCGAGGGCGGGCGATCGACAAAGGACGCAGTTGCCGAGAGCCCCGAAGGTTCCCGACAGTTTTTGCCTTAGGACAGATGACGCGCCGGACAGACCGCCGAAGCCCCGCGCCGCCCGATCGGGAAGGGGGATGAAGGGAGATACGCCCGATGAGGGTGCCGGGAGCGGCAGCAGGCGGCGTCTCCCGCATGGCAGGAAGTTTTACCGCCAGTGGCGCCGCATTGAGGGCGTGCTCGGCGGACTCCGAGGGCTGGCGCCGCCTCGCCATGCGCCATGGCCCCTACGCGTGCATCTTTCCGTCCACCATCTGCCTCGTGGACATCAGCCCGTTGTTATCGAGAGATTTTTCCGCGAGAGCGCAGGCCGTGCTCCATGGTCATGTGATTGCCTGCAAGGCGTACCCGAACGATGGATCTGATGAAGCCTTGGGCGCTGGTTGCACCTTCTGAGTCTTCTGCCGCAAGACGCAGGGCGGCATGATCGCAGTCGGCGCGAGGTGTTCCATGGCCTGCGCTATGTTGTGAAGAGCGGTGTACCGGGCGCTGGATGCCGAATGGCCTTCCGGAGTGGACAACCCTTGTCGACCAGCAGGCGCAGCGCTGGTTGGCGGCAGGCTGCTTCGAGGCGGTGGCCAAGGATCTGCGCATCGTGCCGTGCCTGGCCACCGGAGGGCAGGCCCTGCCTTGCCCTGCCATTCTGGACAACAGGACGTTGCGCTCCATGCCGGAAAGCGAAACCCGCTCCGGATATGAAGGTGCCAAGCGGAAGGCGCGTTCCGAGCTGCGTCTGACAGCCGGCACGCCGGATCACCTGCCGGCGCTGCACGCCACACGCCCAAGCAGGCCGCCCGGCTCGCCGCAGATCCAGAACAGCCTTCAAAATATGCCGCATGGAATTCTCAGGCGTCGTTTCTGTGAGGATCTGCAGATCTCAAGTCTGAAGGACAGTCGAGAAAGCGCTCTGCATAGCTTTTGAGGCAGGCAAGCTCGAGGACAGGAAGCAGAAATTCGCTGCCTCTATTGTCTTGGCCTTGATCATTTCAGGATGATCGGACGCACAGCGCCTACTGTGCCAGAACCATCCAAGCAGCTTCCAGACCAGCGGCCCTCAGAAGAGCCGACATGCGGATTTAAATGGCAGTGTGGAAGTGATGGCGTCCCCAACGGGATTCGAACCCGTGTTACCAACGTGAAAGGCTGGTGTCCTAGGCCTCTAGACGATGGGGACCTACGCCAAGCAAGCCGTCCGGCCAGGAAACATGGCCCGCGGCAGCGGCGGCTTACTACCGCAGACGGAACCGGACGTCCAGCCCTCGCCAGGCAGGAAAACGCCGTGGCGAAGGTGGGCATCACGGCTATGCCGCGGCGGCATCCTGCACATGCAGGCCGACCGAAACATTGCCGTTCCAGCTCTCGGCCCGCAGCGTGCCGCACAGATGCACAGGCGCTCCGCGGCTGTTCAGCAGGAGATCCGCCAGCGGCCCCTCCTTGGCGCGGAAGCACACCGCCTTGAGCCGCCCTCCCCCCTCGCCCTCGACAAAGGCGCGGATGGTGTTGCCTTCCTTGCCCACGCGGTCGGCGCGCACGATGCGGGTGCGTGGGAAGACGAAGACCGGCTCCTCGTTGCCGGCGCCAAAGGGGCCGAGGCGCGCCACCTGCTCGACCAGCGCGACGGTCGCGGCGGGCACCAGCAGGGTGCCGTCCACCACCAGGTCGGCGCTGGTCGGCAGGGTGGCGGCGTGGGCGAGCTGCGTGTCGAGGAAGGCATGGAAGGCCTCCCGCTGCTCCATCCGGAAGGAGAAGCCGGCCGCCATGGCATGGCCGCCGCCCGTCTCCAGCAGGCCCCCCTGCCGCGCCGCGATCACCGCCGCGCCGAGATCGACCCCCGGCACGGAGCGGCCGGACCCCTTGGCCAGCCCCTCCGCCACGCCGGCCACGCAGACGGGGCGGTTGAACTTCTCCTTCACCCGGCCGGCGACGATGCCCACCACGCCGGGGTGCCACCCCTCGCCGCAGACCAGCAGCGCCGGGTGGCCGGCCTCCGCCTGCTCCTCGGCCTGGGCGAAGGC
Source organism: Roseomonas sp. TS2 (assembly GCF_058833935.1). NCBI lineage: Bacteria > Pseudomonadati > Pseudomonadota > Alphaproteobacteria > Acetobacterales > Roseomonadaceae > Roseomonas > Roseomonas sp. TS2. The sequence continues at coordinate 16,362 of NZ_JCACVY010000067.1, forward strand.
GGCGGCCAGCACCTCGCTCTCCACCTCCTGCCGGCGGCGGTTGACGGCGTCCAGCCGCTCGGCCATGGCGCGCGCCTCGATCGGGTCGTCGCAGGCCAGCAGGCGCAGGCCGAGATCCGGCTCGCCGATGCGCCCCGAGGCGTTGATTCGCGGCCCGAGCAGGAAGCCCAGCGTGTAGGCGGAGGGCGCCTCGCGCGCCTGCGCCACCTCCAGCAGGGCGGCGATGCCAGGCCGCTCGCCGCGCCCCATCACCTTGAGGCCCTGCGTCACCAGGGCGCGGTTGAGGCCGGTGAGCGGCATCACGTCGCACACCGTGGCCAGCGCCACGAGGTCGAGCAGGCCGAGCAGGTTGGGCTCCGGCCGGCTGGCGAAGAAGCCGGCGCGGCGCAGCGTGCGCAGCGTGGCGATGGCGGCCATGAAGGCCACCGAGGCGGCGCAGAGATTCCGCAGGCCGGAGGTGCAGTCGAGCCGGTTGGGGTTCACCGCGGCGGCCACCACCGGCACCGGACCCTCGGATTTGTGGTGGTCCAGCACCACCACGTCGGCGCGGTCCCGCGCGGCCTCCAGCGCCGCATGGGCGGCGATGCCGCAATCGACGCAGACGATCAGCGTCGCGCCCTCGGCGCAGAGGGCGGCGATGGCGGCGGGGTTGGGGCCGTAGCCCTCCTTGAGGCGGTCCGGCACATAGGCGCGCACCGGGCAGCCGAGCCCGCGCAGGAAGCGCAGCATCAGCGCGCCGGAGCAGGCGCCATCCACATCGTAGTCGCCGAAGACGGCGACGGATTCTCCCGCCTGCACCGCCTGGGCCAGGCGCCCGGCGGCGCGGTCCATGTCGAGCAGCACGGAGGGGTCGGGCAGCAGGGCGCGGAGCGTCGGCTCCAGGAACACCGCCGCCTGCTCGATGCCGATGCCGCGCGCCGCCAGCAGCTGCCCCACCAGCTCCGGCAGGCCGAGGCGCTGGGCGATGGCGAGGCCGATGCGGGAATCGCCCTGCCGCCAGATCCAGCGCCGCCCCTGGGCGGAGTGGGAGACGCCGAGGACCGGCGCGGCGCCCACCGCGGCGCCCATGCCGGTCCCGGACAGGGCCAGCCCGTCAGTCAACAAAGGCGCTCGGCTTGAGGGAGAAATTGTGGTGCGCCTCGATGTAGCGGACCGTGCCGGTCTTGCTGCGCATGATGATGGAGTGGGTGTAGGCCGAGGTCGGGCCGCGGCGGACGCCCTTGAGCAGCGGGCCGCCGGTGACGCCGGTGGCGGCGAACATCACGTCGCCCTGCGCCATGTCCTCGGCGGTGAGCTTCTTCTGCGGGTCGGTGATGCCCATCTCGCGCGCGCGGGCGATCTGGCTGTCATCCTCGTAGAGCAGCCGGCCCTGCATCTGGCCGCCGATGCAGCGCAGCGCGGCGGCCGCCAGCACGCCCTCCGGCGCGCCGCCGGAGCCGAGATAGAGGTCCACGCCCGTCTCCGGCTGGGAGACGGCGATGAGGCCGGCCACGTCGCCATCCGGGATCAGCATGATGCGCGCGCCCACCTCGCGGCAGGCGCGGATGATCTCCTTGTGCCGGTCGCGGCCGAGGATGCAGACGACGAGGTCGTTGATCTCGGCCTTCTTGGCGCGGGCCAGCTCGCGCAGGTTCTCGGCCGGGCTGGCGTCGAGGTCGACGATGCCGGCCGGCAGGCCGGGGCCCACCGCGATCTTGTCCATGTAGATGTCGGGCGCGTGCAGGAAGCCGCCATCCTCGGCCACGGCCAGGGTGGCGATGGAGTTCGGCCCGCCGGTGGCGCAGATGTTGGTGCCCTCCAGCGGATCGACGGCGATGTCGACCTTGGGGCCGCCGAGGCCGATCTTCTCGCCGATGTAGAGCATCGGCGCCTCGTCCATCTCGCCCTCGCCGATCACCACGGTGCCGCTGATGGCGATGGTGTCGAAGGCCTTGCGCATGGCGTCCACCGCCGCGCCGTCGGCGGCGTTCTTGTCGCCACGGCCGATCCAGCGGCTGGCGGCCAGCGCCGCCGCCTCGGTGACGCGCACCAGTTCGAGGGCGAGATTGCGGTCAACGGGGGTGGTGTCGCGGCGCATGGTGGCTCCTGTCTGTCCCGGTGCGGGGTTTGCAACCGCCCCGCCAACGCGTGTCAAAGGGATTCGATGCGGATCAGCGCCGGCGGCTCCAGCACCGCCTCCAGCGCGCCGATGCGCGCCAGCGCGGCGCGCATCGCGGATTCGCGGCAATCATGGGTGGTCAGCACCACCGGCACCGCCTCGCCCGGCGCGCGGCCGCGCTGGATCATCGATTCCAGGCTGATGCCGTTGTCGCGCAGCGTGGCGGTGACGTCGGCGATGACGCCGGGCCGGTCCAGCACCATCAGGCGGAGATAGTAGGCGCCGTGGTGCCGTTCCATGGGCAGAGCGGGCGCGCCATCCAGCGCGCCGGGCGCGGCGCCCCAGACCGGGGTGTGGCGGCCGCGGGCGATGTCGATGAGGTCGGCCGCCACGGCGCTGGCGGTGGGGCCTGCGCCGGCGCCGCGCCCTTCCAGCACCACGCGGCCGACGAAGTCGCCCTCCGCCACCACGGCGTTGAACACGCCGTCCACGCGGGCGATCGGGTGGGCCGCCGGCACCATGCAGGGGTGCACGCGGGTGGCGATGCCGCCCTCCTCCCGCTGCGCGATGCCGAGCAGCTTGATGCGGTAGCCCAGCTCGTCCGCCAGGCGGATGTCGAGGGCGGAGACGGCGCGGATGCCCTCCACATGCACGTCGGCGAAGGAGACGGGGCGGCCGAAGGCCAGCGCCGCCAGGATCGCCAGCTTGTGCGCCGCGTCGATGCCGTCGATGTCGAAGGAGGGGTCGGCCTCGGCGTAGCCGAGCTTCTGCGCCTCCGCCAGCACGTCGGCGAATTCGCGCTTCTGCTCGCGCATGTTGGTGAGGATGTAGTTGCAGGTGCCGTTCAGGATGCCGGTGACGCGGCGGATCTGGTTGCCCGCCAGCCCCTCGCGCAGCGCCTTGATGGCGGGGATGCCGCCCGCCACCGCCGCCTCGTAGGCGAGGGTGGCGCCGCTGGCCTCGGCCATGCCCGCCAGCGCGGTGCCGTGCAGGGCGAGCAGCGCCTTGTTCGCCGTCACCACCGGCTTGCCGGCGGCGAGCGCCGCCTCCACCAGGGCGCGGGCCGGGCCGTCGCTGCCGCCGATCAGCTCCACCACCACGTCGGCCTGGGCGTCGGCGGCCATCGCCACCGGGTCCTCGTACCAGCGCAGCCCGTCGAGCGAGACGCCGCGGTCGCGGTTGCGGTCGCGCGCCGAGACGGCGGTGACGACGACGGGGCGGCCGGCGCGGGCGGCAATGATCTCGGCGTTGTCGCGCAGCAGGGTGAGCAGCCCGGCGCCGACCGTGCCCAGGCCGGCGACCGCGACGGAAAGCGGACGGGTCATTCTTTCACCAGTTCAGCAGCAGGAGCGGCGGCGGGCTCCGTGACGGGCCCGCCATTGTCGGTGGCCAGGAAGGCGCGGATGCCGCGCAGCGCCTGGCGGATGCGGTGGGTGTTCTCCACCATGGCAATGCGCACATGGGTGTCGCCATGCTCGCCGAAGCCGAGGCCGGGGGCCACCGCCACCTTGGCGCGCGCCAGCAGCAGCTTGCTGAACTCGACCGAGCCGAGGTGCTTGTAGCGGTCCGGGATCGGCGCCCAGACGAACATGCCGGCCTCCGGCACCGGCACGTCCCAGCCGGCCTGCTTGAGGCCCTTCACCAGCACGTCGCGCCGCTCGCGGTAGAGCTTGCGCATGTCGTCGATGCAGTCCTGCGGGCCGTTCAGCGCGGCGGTGGAGGCCACCTGGATCGGCGTGAAGGCGCCGTAGTCGAGATAGGACTTCACCCGCGTCAGCGCCGCGATCAGGCGCGGATTGCCGGCGGCGAAGCCCATGCGCCAGCCGGCCATGTTGTAGGTCTTGGACATGGAGGTGAACTCCACCGCCACATCCTTGGCGCCCGGCACCTCGAGGATCGAGGGCGGCACCTTGTCGCCATAGTACAGCTCGGCATAGGCGAGGTCGGACAGCACGAAGATCTCGTGCCGCTTCGCGAAGGCGACGATCTCCTTGTAGAAGTCGAGCCCCGCCATCAGCCCCGTCGGGTTGGAGGGGAAGTTGACGATCAGCGCGGTGGGCTTCGGCACGGAGTGGCGCACCGCGCGGTCCAGCGCCTGGAGCATCTCGTCATCCGGCGTGTGCGGGATGGAGCGCACCGAGGCGCCGGCGATGATGAAGCCGAACTGGTGGATCGGGTAGGAGGGGTTCGGCACCAGGATGGTGTCGCCCGGCGAGGAGATGGCGGCGGCGAGGTTGGCCAGCCCCTCCTTGGAGCCGAGCGTGGCCACCACCTCCGTCTCCGGGTCCAGCTTCACGTTGAAGCGGCGGGCGTAGTAGCCGGCCAGCGCCCGGCGCAGGCCGGGGATGCCGCGGCTGGCCGAGTAGCCATGCGTGTCCGGGTTCTGCACCGCCTCGACCAGCTTGGCCACGATGTGCGGCGGCGTCGGGCTGTCCGGGTTGCCCATGCCGAGATCGACGATGTCCTCGGCCGCGGCGCGCGCGCTAGCCTTGGCCTGGTTCACCTCGGCGAACACATAGGGCGGCAGGCGGCGGATGCGGTGGAATTCCTCGGTCATGGCCTTGGGGGTCCGTGCGACTGGAGCGTGCAGAGAGACAGGTGAATCGGGGGCGCGACCATAGAACGGATTGCCCCCCCGCGGAAACGGCCGCGCGGCGGGCTACAGCCGCGGCGGCGGCGGC
>NZ_JCACVY010000068.1:0-20634 GCF_058833935.1 Roseomonas sp. TS2
ATCCGGCTCTGTCCGGACCCTTTTGGTCGGCGCCTCCCGGAGAGGCCCGGCTCCGTCGCTCCGCGAAGGCTCGCGCAGCGGCGCGTTTTGTTATGGGCGGGCGGTTGGCCCGCATGGAAGGAAGACGGCGGCCACGATGTTCGAGGCTTTGTCGGGCAAGCTGAACGGGGTTTTCGACCGGCTGCGCCGCCGTGGCGCGCTGTCGGAGGCGGACGTGTCGGAGGCGCTGCGCGAGGTGCGCATCGCCCTGCTCGAGGCCGACGTGGCGCTGCCGGTGGTCAAGGACCTGGTCAACAAGGTGCGCGAGCGCGCCGTGGGCCAGGAGGTGCTCCGCTCCGTCTCCCCCGCCCAGCAGGTCGTCAAGATCGTCAATGACTGCCTGGTGGAAGCGCTGGGCGGCGGCGAGGGCGTCGAACACGTCGCCGGGCTGGACCTGAACGCGGCGGCGCCGGTCGCCATCCTGATGGTGGGCCTCCAGGGCTCGGGCAAGACCACCACCTCCGGCAAGATCGCGCTGCGGCTGCGCACGCGCGACAAGAAAAAGGTGCTGCTGGCGAGCCTCGACGTGCACCGCCCCGCGGCGCAGCTCCAGCTCGAGACGCTGGCGCGGCAGGCGGGCGTCACCAGCCTGCCCATCGTCCAGGGCCAGGGGCCGCTCGAGATCGCGCGCCGCGCATTGCAGGTGGCGCGCGGCGAGCTGTACGACGTGGTGATCCTCGACACCGCCGGCCGCCTCTCGATCGACGAGGCGCTGATGGCGGAGGTGGCCGAGGTCAAGGCCGTCACGAAGCCGCATGAGAGCCTGCTGGTCGTCGACGCCATGACCGGCCAGGACGCGGTGAACACCGCGCGCATCTTCAACGAGCGCGTGGGCCTCACCGGCATCGTCATGACGCGGGTGGATGGCGATGCGCGCGGTGGCGCGGCGCTCTCCATGCGCGCCGTCACCGGCGCGCCGATCAAGCTGCTCGGCGCCGGCGAGAAGCTGGACGCGCTGGAGGATTTCCACCCCGACCGCATCGCCGGCCGCATCCTGGGCATGGGCGACATCGTCTCCCTCGTCGAGCGCGCGGCCGAGACGATCGACAAGGCCGAGGCGGAGAAGCTGGCGGCCAAGATGCAGAAGGGTCAGTTCGACCTGGAAGACTACGCATCGCAGCTCAAGCAGATCGGCAAGATGGGCTCGCTCTCGGGCATCCTGGGCATGCTGCCGGGCATCGGCAAGATGAAGGCCCAGCTCGAGAACGCCAATCTCGACAACAGCATCCTCAAGCGCCAGGCCGCCATCATCGGCAGCATGACGCCCAAGGAGCGCCGCAACCCCGAGATCCTGAAGGCGAGCCGCAAGAAGCGCATCGCCGCCGGCTCGGGCACCACGGTGCAGGAAGTCAACCGGCTGCTGAAGCAGTTCGACGACATGTCCGCGATGATGAAGCGGATGAGCAAGCTCGGCCAGAAGGGGCTGATGCGCGGCGGATTGGGCGCGCTTCTCCCCGGTGCCGGGGGCAAGCGCCCCTTCTGAGAACGAAGAACGGCCGAAACCCCTTCTGATCAACCGAACCACACTAAGGAAGCCATAGATGGGCCTGAAGATCCGCCTCGCGCGCGCCGGTGCCAAGAAGCGCCCCTACTACCACATCGTGGTGGCCGACAGCCGCTCCCCGCGCGACGGCCGCTTCATCGAGAAGGTCGGCAGCTACAACCCGATGCTGCCCTCCGACCATGCCGAGCGCGTCCGCCTGCAGGACGACCGCATCAAGCACTGGCTGAGCAACGGCGCCGTGGCGACCGACCGCGTGGCCAAGTTCCTCGGCCGCGCCGAGCTGGCGCCGATGCCGGTGTTCCGCGAGCAGCCGAAGCAGTCCGCGCCGAAGAAGAAGGCGCAGGAGCGCGCCGCGGCCGCCGCCGCCGCGGCCGGCTGAGCCAGCCTCCAGGCCTGAGCGTCGCACAGCCATGCCCGTGGAACGCATCCTGGTGGGGGAGATCGGCCGGCCGCACGGTGTCCGTGGGCTGGTCCGCGTCCAGTCCTTCACCGCCGAGCCGGCGGATATCGCCGCCTATGGCCCGCTCTCGGACGAGGGCGGCGGGAAGCACTATGCGCTGCAATGGCTGGGCGGTGGGCTGGCCCGGATCGAGGGCGTCAACGACCGCGACGCCGCCGCGAAGCTGACCGGCACCCGCCTCTACGTGGCGCGCGACCGCCTGCCGCCGCCCGAGGAGGAGGAGTTCTACCTCGCCGACCTCATCGGCCTCGCCGCACGCGATGCCGAGGGGCGGGAGATGGGGCGCGTCGCCGCCGTCGAGGATTTCGGCGCCGGCACCATCCTCACCCTGCGCGACGAGCAGGGGCGGGAGACGCTGCTGCCCTTCACCCGCGCCGTGGTGCCGGTGGTGGATGTCGCCGGCGGCTTCGTCACCGTGCAGCCGCCCGAGGCGGTGGTGGTTCCCCCCGGCGAAGGCGATGCCGAGCCGGAGGCCGCCCTGCCCGAGCCGGTCCGCCCGCTGCCGCGCCGGCAGGATGCGCCCCGGCGCACCGGCCCGCGCGGCGTGCGCGGAGGTGCCGCGTGACCTGGCGCGCCACCGCCCTGACGCTGTTCCCGGAGATGTTTCCGGGCACGCTCGGCCATTCCCTGGCCGGGCGCGCGCTGCGCGAGGGGCGGTGGAGCCTGGACACGCTGCAGATCCGCGACTTCGCGACGGACCGGCACCGCACGGTGGACGACACCCCCTGCGGGGGCGGCGCCGGGCTGGTGATGCGGCCGGATGTGGTGGACGCCGCCTGCGCCGCCGCCCTGGCCGGGGGGGCGGACCGGCCCCTGGTCTATCTCACCCCGCGCGGGCGCCTGATGGACCAGGCGCTGGCGCGGGAGCTGGCCTCCGGTCCGGGCGTCGTCCTGGTCTGCGGCCGCTACGAGGGGCTGGACCAGCGGGTGATCGAGGCGCGCGCCATGCGCGAGGTCTCGGTGGGCGACTTCGTGCTGTCGGGCGGGGAGCCGGCGGCGCTGCTGCTGCTCGATGCCTGCGTGCGTCTGCTGCCGGGGGTGATGGGCGGCGCCGACAGCGCGGCGGAGGAAAGCTTCTCCGACCCGCGCGGGGCGTTGCTGGAATACCCGCACTACACCCGGCCGGCGGTGTGGCAGGGGCGGGCGGTGCCCGATGTGCTGCTCTCCGGCCACCATGCGGCGGTGGGGCAATGGCGGCGGGACCAGGCCGAGGCCGCGACGCGCGAGCGCCGGCCGGATCTCTGGCGCCGGCTGCGTGAGACACAGGATTGAACGGGCGGCCCGCGCCGCCTAAACGGATTGTCGAGAGGACCTTTAACAATGAACCTGCTGCAGCAGTTCGACGCGGAGCAGCTCTCCCGTCTGGTCGAGGCCCGCGCCGTGCCGGCCTTCGCCGCCGGCGACACCGTGCGCGTGATGGTGAAGGTGGTCGAGGGCGAGCGCACCCGCACCCAGGCCTATGAGGGCGTGGTGATCGCGCGCTCCAACAAGGGCCTGCACAGCAACTTCACCGTGCGCAAGCTCTCCTACGGCGAGGGCGTGGAGCGCGTCTTCCCGCTCTACTCGCCGAACGTGGCCGAGATCGCCGTGCTGCGCCGGGGCAAGGTGCGCCGCGCCAAGCTGTATTACCTGCGCGGCCGCACCGGCAAGTCCGCCCGCATCGCCGAGAAGGCCGCGCCGCGCGCCGTCAAGGAGTGAGCGGCCGGCGGGGGTGAAGGCCCCCGCCGACGCGATCCCGGCGCCCTGCCGGGAGGAATTCGGCCAGGAGGGGTTTCCCCCGTCCTGGCCGCTTATAATATGTGAAGACCGGCGGTGGCCCGGCCGAGGATGACTCCCTCGCGCCCCACCGGAACCGGCGGGAGTTCCGGGGGATGCCTCCCCTCGTGACGCCAAGGCGCCCTCCGTGTGGCGCTGGGCCCCAAAGCCCCAGGCCATGCGGGTGTTCGTATCATCTGCCACGAGGACACCACCATGTCGGCCACGAAGCCGCGCACGCTCTACGACAAGATCTTCGACGCCCATCTGGTCGAGACGCTTCCGGACGGCACCGCGCTTCTCTACATCGACCGGCACCTCGTGCACGAAGTGACGAGCCCGCAGGCCTTCGAGGGGCTGCGCATGGCGCGCCGCCCGGTGCGCCGCCTGGACGGCACCATGGCGGTGGTGGACCACAACATCGCCACCGACGCCTCCCGCTACACCGGCATCGACGACCCCGAGAGCCGCGTGCAGGTCGAGACGCTGGAGCGCAACGTCGCCGAGTTCAACGTCCCCTACATCCCGCTGACCGATGCGCGCCAGGGCATCGTCCATGTCATCGGGCCGGAGCAGGGCCTCTCGCTGCCCGGCATGACCATCGTCTGCGGCGACAGCCACACCTCGACGCATGGCGCCCTCGGCGCGCTGGCCTTCGGCATCGGCACCTCCGAGGTGGAGCACGTGCTGGCCACCCAGACCCTGCTGCAGAAGCGCGCGAAGAACATGCGCGTCACGGTGGAGGGCGAGCTTCCCGCCGGCTGCACGGCGAAGGACATCGTGCTCGCCGTCATCGGCAGGATCGGCACGGCGGGCGGCAATGGCCATGTCATCGAGTTCGCCGGCAGCACCATCCGCGCGCTCGACATGGCCGGGCGCTTCTCGATCTGCAACATGTCGATCGAGGCGGGCGCCCGCGCCGGCATGATCGCGCCGGACCAGACCACCTTCGACTATGTCAGGGGCCGCCCCTACGCGCCCCAGGGCGAGGCCTTCGACCGCGCCGTGGAATGGTGGAGCACGCTGCCGACCGACGAGGGCGCGGCGTTCGACAAGGAGGTGTTCCTCGACGCCGCCGAGATCGTGCCGATGGTCTCCTGGGGCACCAGCCCCGAGGACGTGCTGCCCATCACCGCCGCGGTGCCGGACCCCGAGGCGGCCTCGGACGAGGCACGCCGCGCCCAGCTCCGCCGCATGGTGGAATACATGGGCCTGACGCCGGGGCAGAAGCTGACCGACCTCAAGGTGGATGTCGTCTTCATCGGCTCCTGCACCAACAGCCGCATCGAGGACATGCGCGCCGCCGCCGCCATCGCCCGCGGCAAGCGCGTGGCCGAGGGCGTGCGCGCCATGGTGGTGCCCGGCTCCGGCCTGGTGAAGCAGCAGGCGGAGCAGGAAGGGCTGGACGCCGTGTTCAAGGAGGCCGGCTTCGAGTGGCGCGAGGCGGGCTGCTCCATGTGCCTCGGCATGAACCCGGACAAGCTGAAGCCCGGCCAGCGCTGCGCCTCCACCAGCAACCGCAACTTCGAGGGCCGGCAGGGGCCGGGCGGGCGGACGCATCTCTGCTCCCCCGCCATGGCCGCCGCCGCCGCCGTCACCGGCCGCCTCACCGACGTGCGCGTGATCGCCCAGGGGAAGCACTGAGCCATGGACGCCTTCACCAAGCTGACCGGCATCGCCGCCCCACTGCCGATGGCGAATGTCGATACCGACAAAATCATCCCCGCGCGCTTCCTCAAGACCATCGCGCGCACCGGGCTCGGCAAGTCGCTCTTCGCCAACCTCCGCTACAACGAGGATGGCAGCGAGAACCCGGATTTCGTGCTGAACCAGGAGCCCTACCGCCGCGCGGAGGTGCTCATCGCGCACGAGAATTTCGGCTGCGGCTCGTCGCGCGAGCACGCGCCCTGGGCGCTGCTCGATTTCGGCATACGCTGCGTCATCGCGCCGGACTTCGCCGACATCTTCCATAACAACAGCTTCAAGAACGGCATCCTGCCCGTGCGCCTGCCGCGCGCGGTGTGCGACCAGCTGATGGAGGATGCGCGCATGGGCGAGAATGCGCGCATCACCATCGACCTGGAGCGCCAGGTTGTGGTGCGGCCGAATGGCGAGGAGATCCCCTTCGAGATCGACCCGCTGCGCCGGCACCTGCTGCTGAACGGCCTCGACGATATCGGCCAGACCATGCAGCGCGCCCCCGTCATCGACGGCTTCGAGGCGAAGCAGCGCGCGGCGCAGCCCTGGCTGTACCGCTGAACCAAACTCCACCGGGAAGGGATGAGACGAAGGACATGACGGCGAACAAGAGGCTGCTGGTTCTGCCCGGCGACGGCATCGGGCCAGAGGTGATGCGCGAAGTGCGCCGCGTCATCGACTGGATGGACCGCCGCCGCCATGTGAGCTTCGCGCTGGAGGAAGGGCTGGTCGGCGGCGCCGCGCTGGAGGCCCAGGGCTCGCCCTGCCCGGACGTGACGGTGGAGCGGGCGCTGGCGGCCGATGCCGTGCTGTTCGGCTCGGTCGGCGGCCCGAAGTGGGATTCGCTCCCCTTCGACAAGCGCCCCGAGCTCGGCATCCTGCGGCTGCGCAAGGAGCTGGGCCTGTTCGCCAACCTCCGCCCCGCCCTGGTGCTGGAGCCGCTGGTCGATGCCTCCAGCCTCAAGCCCGACGTGGTGCGCGGGCTCGACCTGATGATCGTCCGTGAATCCACCGGCGGCATCTATTTCGGCGAGCCGCGCGGCGTGGAGACCATGCCGAACGGCAAGCGCCGCGGCGTGGACACCGAGGTCTACACCGAGGACGAGATCGCCCGCGTGGCGCGCGTGGCCTTCGAGCTGGCGCGCAAGCGCACCGGCAAGATGACCAGCGTCGAGAAGGCGAACGTCATGCAGTCCGGCCGCCTGTGGCGCGCCGTGGTCAGCGAGATCGGCGCCGCCGAGTTCCCGGATGTGCAGCTCTCGCACATGTACGCCGACAACTGCGCCATGCAGCTCTGCCTGCGGCCGAAGCAGTTCGACGTCATCCTGGCGAGCAACATCTTCGGCGACCTGCTCTCCGATCTCGCCGCGGCGGCCACCGGCTCGCTCGGCATGCTGCCCTCGGCCACGCTCGGCGCGCCGGATGCCTCCGGCCGCCGCCACGCGCTGTACGAGCCGATCCACGGCTCGGCGCCGGACATCGCCGGCAAGGGCATCGCCAATCCCTGCGCCCAGCTGCTCTCCTTCGCGATGCTGCTGCGCTGGTCCTTCGGCATGGAGGAGGATGCCGCCATGATCGAGGCGGCGGTGGAGAAGGTGCTGGCCGGCGGCCTGCGCACCGCCGACATCATGGGCCCCGGCACCGCCCGCGTCGGCACCAGCGTGATGGGCGACGCCATCCTGCGCGAGCTGGACAAGGTGGCGGCGTAACGACCACCGCGGATGCCTTGCCGGCGGGAAGGCCTCTGGCTAATTCCCGCCGGCTCGCTGGCTGGCGCCCGTAGCTCAACTGGACAGAGCACCAGACTACGGATCTGGGGGTTGGGAGTTCGAATCTTCCCGGGCGCGCCAGCCTTTCTCCTTGTGCGACAAGATGAGTCCGAGAAAGCCCGGCCCCCGCGCCGGGCTTTTCGCGTCTGGGCGTCCCACGGAGGTCCCACGAAATCGCTTCTCCGCACCGCCCCCAGAGTACCCCTGGCGCCGTGAGCGGCGTCAGGGGCCGGTGTTCGGGCTGCGGTTCTGGCGCAGGAGGCGCCCGGTCACTGGCGCCGGAGGTCCAGCCCGGCCTGCTAAGGATGAGCGCGGCGATGATCTATCGGGCACTGGCGGCGGTACGGGAGAAGGCAACGGGGCGGAGGCGCCGGTGGGCGTCGCCCTGACGGGGCGTGCTTCGATGGCGGTCGGGCGTAAGGACGGGATCATGGCATCAGCGGTCGCCGCAGGCGTGCCCGATTGACCTCCGCGTGTGCGGGGACAGGGCATCCACCAGATCGACGATGCCCACCCCGGTCGGGTGACCCCCGCGTGTGCGGGGACAGGGACATTGGACAGCGTGCCGCCTGCCGCAACGAAGGCCGGGACGGCTCGTGGCGTTGTGCCCGCCGCGTGCCGGGCCGGCTCGGCAAGCCGTTCGAGCCTTGGGGTGGCACTGAGGAAAGCGGCAAGCCGGCCTTGGGGTCAGGCCTGGGCGATCAGCACCTCCCCGACGCCGGCCTGACGAAAATCCTCTGCCATCCTCTGTCCCAGGACGTCCGTCACCAAGGTGCTGATCTCCGTGCAGCCGCAGATCTGCGTCCGGCTGATCATGCCGAGCTTGCTGTGGTCCGCCAGCAGAACAGGCCGCCGGCTGCGCTGCAGCATCAGCCGGGCGATCTGCGCCTCGGCCAGCATGAAGTTGGTTGCGCCCTCCCGAGGATCGACGGCGACAGGCGAGATGAAAGCGAAGTCCGTCCTGTACCGGGCCAGCTCAGCCATGGCGATCTCTCCGCCGAGGCCCGGCATGTCGGCGGTCAGCACGCCTCCGACCAGACGCGTCACCTCGCGTCCCGGGCGGCCGCGCAGCGCCTGGGCCACCTCCAGGGAGTTGGTGATCACCGTCAGCTCCGGGATCTGCCGGAGTTCGACAGCCAGCAAGGCGGTGGTGCTGCCGGCATCGATGAAGCAGCTCTGGCCTGGTTGCGGCAGCTGCGCGGCGGCCCGCGCGATGGCTTCCTTCTCGGCCCGCCGCTGCTGCAGGCGGTGCGCGAAGGGCGGCTCAGGCTGCGCCTCCACCAGCACCGCGCCACCATGCACACGGCGCAGCAATCCCGCGCTCTCCAGCTCCACAAGGTCCCGCCGCACCGTCTCCCGTGAGACCGCGAGATCCTGCGCCAGGATATCGGCGGAAAGCTGCCGCTGGGCGCGCAGCCGCTCGACGATCAGGCGATGCCGTTCCTGAGACCACATTGTCGGGACGGTTTGCCCCAAGCTTCCCTTTCTCACAAGAAGAATGATTGGTTTTTTGTGTGATTTTGCCGGAGTTAGTTCTTTAACCCAAAAATCCCCACAAACGTCATCAAAGCGTTATCGAAGCCGACAATGCTGCGCCGCCTCTCAAGGACGGATTCTCCCCATGGCGACGACAGTCTTCACTCATCTCCAGAGCCAAGCTCTCCCGGCCCTGCCGGGCGGAGTGGACCGGGCGTTGCTCTTTCCCGCGGCCGACGGCGCCGGCGGCTACCATGTCCAGCCTGGCCTCGACGGCACTCTCACCAGCTACAGCCTGGTCTATGACCTGCTGATCCCGGCCGGCGCGGAAAGCCGCTTCACGGCCCTGCTGCAGACGGATCTGAGCAATGGCGGCGATGGCGACCTGTTCATCCGCAACGACACCGGAACCGGCAGCCTCGGCATCAGCGGCACCTATGAGGGCGAGCTGAGCTTCAACGCCTGGCACCGCCTGGCCTTCACCTTCTCCGACCTCGGCAACGGCAAGACGCAGCTCGCCAAGTACATCGATGGCGTGCTGGCCGGGCGGCAGGAGGTCGAGACCGCCCGCTACGCCATCGATGGCCAGCAGGGCTTCCTGATCCTGGCCGATGAGGATGGCGAGACCAATGGCGGCGCGCTGGGCGGCTTCCTGTTCCAGCCCGGCGCCCTGAGCGCCGAGCAGGTTGCCAGCCTTGGCGGCGCGAGGAGCGGCGGTATCCTGCCCGAAGGCGCCGCCCCGGCCGGCGCGACGCAGTTCGATTTCGCCGCCGGCGACCTGGGCGCCGGCTTCGGCCCCGGCAGCCTCACCCCGCGCGATGCCGCGCAGGCCGGGCGGGTCGGCTTCCTGAGCGAACTCGGCCTGCCGCCGCTGCCGGACGCGCCGGAGGGGGTGTTGCGCTTCCCCGCCGCCGACAGCCAGCAGGGCTATGTGGTGAAGCCCGGCATCGCCGGCCCGATCACCACCTACACCCTGGTCTACGACCTGCAGATCAACCCGGACACGATGGCCAACTATGCCGGGCTGTTCCAGACCGACCTGACCAACAGCAGCGACAGCGACCTGTTCCTGCGCTGGACCGGCGAGGGCGTCTACGGCACCGGCATCTCCGGCCAGTACGAGGGCGCGGCGAGCGGCGCCGGCTGGCACCGCATCGGCTTCACCATCGCCGACCAGGGCGACGGCAACGCGCTGCTGGTGAAGTATATCGACGGTGTGCGCGTCGGCCAGCAGAGCGTGGCCACCAGCCGCTTTACCATCGATGGCGACAAGGGCTTCCTGGTGCTGACGGACGAGGATGGCGAGGTGGCCGGCGGCTTCCTGGCCGGCTTCGCCTTCACCGACGTGGCGCTGAGCGGCGAGCAGATGCAGGCATTGGGCGGCACCCGCGCGGGCGGCATCTTCGCCGAGGGCGCGGCGCCCGGCCGTGCCACGCAGTTCGATTTCGAGACCGGCAATTTCTCCGCCAGCTTCGGCGACGGCACGATGAACCGCCGCACCGTCGATGGCAGCGTCATCGGCCCGGCCGAGGAGCTGGGCGCCACGCCTCTGCCCGGCAGCCAGAACGAGGGGGTGATCGGCTTCCCCGCCACAGACCCGGGCGATGGCTATGCCATCCTGCCTGGCACCGAGGCGCCGCTCGCCAGCTATACGCTGATCTACGACCTGCTGATCCCGAAGGGCCAGGAGGGCCAGTTCGGCGCGCTGCTGCAGACCGGGCGCGAGAATGGCGGCGACGCCGACCTGTTCCTGCGGCTGGCGGCGGATGGCACGATCGGCCTCGGCGTCGGCGGCCAGTATGATGGGGCGATGCGCTTCGACAGCTGGCACCGCGTCGCCATCACCGTGCGGGACGCCGGCGACGGCACCGCGGTGCTCGGCAAGTATGTGGACGGCGTCAAGGTGGGCGAGCAGAGCGTGGACGCGGCGCGCTTCACCATCGACGCCGCCAAGGGCTTCATGGTCTTCGCCGACGACGATGGCGAGACCTGGTCCGGCTGGCTGAACAGCCTGCACCTGACCGACCGCGCCATGGCGGAAGCGGAGATCGCCGCGCTCGGCGGCGCGCGTGCCGGCGGCGTGCTGCCCACCCCCCCGGCCGAGGGCCACGCCACGCAGTTCGACTTCACCGGCGACACGCTGAGCCCCAGCTACGGCACCGGCCAGATGATCGAGGTTGGCCTCTCCGCCGGCCCGGTGCTGCTGCACGGCCTGGCCGACCAGCGCGTGACCCCGGCACAGCAGAGCCTGGACCTCGACATCGGCGGCATGTTCCAGGGCGAGGCGCTCACCTACGCCGTCACCACCTCCGATGGCCGCACCGTGACCGGCGCGACGGTGGAGAATGGCAAGCTGCACCTGACGCTCGGCGCCGTCGGCTATGACGACGTCACCATCACCGCGACGGACGCGGCAGGCAACAGCGCCTCGGACAGCTTCCGCCTGCGCATGGCCGGCGAGAACGCCTACACCATCGCCGTGCTGCCGGACACGCAGGACTACGTCTTCGCCGGAAACGGCCAGAAGATCCTGAACGGCATGACGCAGTGGCTGGCCGACAATGCCGGCACGCTGAACCTGCGCTTCGTCATGAGCGTGGGCGACGTGGTGGCCAGCAACCAGCCGGCGCAGTGGGACATCGCCAAGCAGGCCTTCGCCACGCTGAACGGCGTCACCCCCTACTCCATGCTGCCGGGCAACCACGACCAGGGCAGCAATGGCAGCGCCAACAATTACGGCTCGCTGCAATCGGAGTATTTCAGCGTCGACTACATGCGGCAGCATTCGACGCTCGGCGGCACCTATGACCAGGAGCCGGGGCTGACCAACAACGCCTGGTACAGCTTCGCGGGCGCCGACGGCACGCAATGGGTCGTCCTGGCCCTGGAATTCGGCGCGCGGGACGACGTGCTGCGCTGGGCGGGCGAGGTGCTGGACGCGCATCCGGGCGCGCGCGCCATCCTGACGACGCACCACTACACGAACATGGGCACGCGCGCCGACAACTACTCCGGCCCGCTTTTCGCCGAGGGGACCGGCAAGGATTACGGCATCGGCGCCAGCGCCGAGAACGCCAATGACGGCGAGGACATGTGGCAGGGCTTCGTCGCGAAGCACAGCAACATCTCCTTCGTCTTCTCCGGCCATGTGTTCGGCGACGGGGCGGAGACCATCGTCAGCTACAACGAGGCCGGCAAGCCGGTCTACCAGATGCTGGTCAACTACCAGAACGGCATCGCGACCGAGGTGACCGGCAACGGCAACCCGGCGGCGGGCGGCAATGGCGGCAACGGCGCCATCCGCCTGGTCACCATCGATCCCGACAACGATGCCGCCTACACCGAGACCTATCTGAGCGCGACGGGCGAGTACCTGACCGGCTCGCGCGGTGACCCGGAGCCCTCGCGCGATGGCTCGGGCGGCAGCGTCGGCACGCCGCAGATCCCCATCCAGCCCGTCCGCTTCGGCAGCGTCGCGGAGCTCGGCCTGCCCGCCCTGCCGGAGGGCGAGGGCCACGCGATCACCGCGCCGCAATTCGACCCGAACAACGGGCTGCGGGTGAAGCCCGGCTTCGCCCCGGCCGATGGCGGCGCGACCTTCGATGCCTATACCCTGGTCTATGACCTCCATCTGCCCGCGCAGTCCGGCCTCGCCTCGCTGTTCCAGAGCGACCTGAACAACATCACCGATGGCGATCTCTGGCTGAACTTCCGCGACGGCTACGCGCTGATCGGCACGGATGGCCAGGATGAGGGCCGGTTGCCGCTGGAGGGCTGGCACCGCCTTGCCATCACGCTGGAGCGGGTGGGGGAGGGCGGCTCCACCTTTACCATGAAGAAGTATGTGGACGGCGTGCTGCAGGGCACCCAGACCGTCGGCGCAGCCTACAACATCGGTGAGCAGGGCTTCCTGATCTTCGCCGATGACAGCGGCGAGACGCCGCGCTTCTCCCTCTCCTCCTTCGCCTTCCTGGAGACGGCGCTGGGCGAGGCCGAGGTGGCGGCGCTGGGCGGCGTGACGGCCGCCGGCCCCTTCGGCGCCCCGCCCGCCGGCGCGCGCGGCGTGCAGTTCGACTTCGAGGCGGGCAACTTCACGCCGAGCTTCGGCAGCGGCAGCCTCTCCCAGTCCATCGGCACCGGCGGGCAGCAGCAGCTCACCGGCCGCTACCGCGAGCAGGAGGAGACGCTGACGGGCGCCGATCTCGGCACGCCGGTCGTGCAGTTCCGCGCCAAGGCGGGGGATGACCAGGTGGTGTCCGCGACGGGTGCCGAAGGCGCCACGGTGGTGCTGGACGGCTCCGGCTCGGTCGATGCGCTGCGCCAGGTGACGCGCTACGAATGGCTGGATGCCGATGGCGAGGTGATCGCCACGGGCGCGAAGGCGGAGGTGGCGCTGGAGGGTGGCCTGCACCGCCTGACGCTGCGCGCGACCGACGCCCAGGGCACCGTCAGCACCGACACGGTGAAGGTCGCCGTGACCGATGGCGACACCCTGTTCTTCGACAATTTCAACGATGGCGACGCGCTCGGCTGGCGCTCGCCCGGCGGCAACTGGCAGGTGAAGGGCAGCGTCCATTCGCGCGATGTCGCGGTGGAGGGCGTCGCCGCGGCCGAGGGCACGCTGCGCGCCTTCGATGGCGGCGCCGGCATCATGAGCTGGCAGGGCCAGGGCAGCGCCGCCTGGTCCGGCTACACCGTCTCCGCCACGCTGCAGGCGGAGGACCAGAAGGCCTTCGGGCTGGTCGCCTACTACCAGGACGATGCCAACCACTACCGCCTGAGCTTCGACGTGGCGCGGCATGAGCGCCTGCTGGTCAAGGTGCAGAACGGCACCGAGACGGTGCTGGCGCGCGAGGTGGCGACCAGCCCCTTCGACCGCGACATGGCGGTGGAACTCGCGGTGCGCGACGGCCGGCTGCTGGCCACGCTGGATGGCGAGGCGCTGTTCGGCGGGCCCGTGCGGGACAGCGGCACGCCGCTGGCCGGCGGCACGGTGGGCTTCTACAGCGCCGGGCAGCGCCAGGTCTTCTTCGACGACATGATGGTGCGGCAGGACACGCTGCTGGCCGATGCCGGCAAGCCTGTCCGCGTGGTCGACACCGACGGCGACGGCGTGGCGGAGGTCAGCCTCTCTGCCCTGGCCAGCCTCGGCATCGAGGAAGCCGCGAGCATCCGCTGGAGCATCGACGGCAAGACCCTGGCGGAGGGGGCGGAGGCCCGCCTGGCCCTCGGCACCGGCACGCATCTGCTGCGCCTCGACCTGGAAGGCGCGCAGGGCCGCGACAGCGACACGGTGCAGGTCACCGTCATCGCCGCGCAGGACGTGCTGCTGCGGGAGGACTTCTCGGGCGGCGCGGCGCCGGGCTGGCGCTTCATCGACGAGGGCGAGATCGGCCTCGAGGCCAGCTGGAGCGTGGCGGATGGCGTGCTGCAGCAATCCTCCAACCGCTACAGCCGCCAGCTCGGCGGCAGCGGCGACACCGCGCCGAGCTCCGAGTGGAACCTGAACTGGAGCCCGCTGGGCGATGGCATCTTCGCCCTGCGCAAGGGCACCTACGCGCTCTATGAGGGCGATGGCGCCGCGGCCTGGACCGACTACGCGGTGGACCTGCACTTCACCGCCCCGGCTGGCGGCGGCGCCGGCGTGCTGCTGCACTACAAGGACGCGGCCAACTACTACAAGCTGGAGTTCGACAACCAGACCGGCCTGGCCCAGCTCTTCAGCCTGAAGGACGGCATCGAGCAGACCCTCTGGCAGGGCCCGGCGCGCTACGACGCCACGGGCGAGAACCACCTGCACGCCGAGATCCTCGGCGGCAAGCTGCAGGCCTGGCTTGGCGGCACCGCGCTGTTCACCATGCCGATCGAGATCCACGACACCGAGGAAGGCAGCGTGGCCCTCTACAACTGGGGCAATGCCGGGATACGCTACGACAGCGTGCAGGTGGTCCGCCTCGCCAGCGAGACGCCGGCCGTGCGGGACGTGCGCGGCACGGCCGGCGACGACACGCTCCAGGCCGGCACCGGCGATGTGCTGGTCGATGGCCTCGGTGGCCATGACACGGTGGTGCTGAGCGGCGCGATCGGCGGCTACCGGATCCTTCATGCTGGCGGGGAGCTGCGCCTGAGCACGGCGGAAGACACGGTGACGCTGCGCAACATCGAGGCGGTGCGCTTCGCCGACGGCCTGGTCGATCTGGCCCATGCCAAAACCGCCTTCGACCCGCTCCATTACATGCAGGCCAATGCCGATGTGCTCGCCTCCGGCATGTCCGCCGAGCAGCATTACGACCAGCATGGCTGGCGGGAGGGGCGCGACCCGAACGCCATCTTCTCCACCAGCGGCTATCTCTCGGCCAATGGCGATGTCGCCGATGCGGGCATGAACCCCCTGCAGCATTACCTGGAGTATGGCGCGCGGGAGGGGCGCGACCCCTCGGCGCGGTTCGACGCGCAAGGCTATCTGGCGCGCAACGCTGACGTGGCGGAAGCCGGGGTCAACCCGCTGGAGCACTACCTGGCCCACGGCATCTCCGAAGGGCGCAGCGCCGGCCCCGCCATCGGCCAAAGCGTCGTGGGCGGGTTCGACAGTGAATACTATCTGCTGGCCAACCCGGATGTCGGTGCGGCGGGCATGGATGCGCAGGCCCATTGGCGGCAGCATGGCCAGGCCGAGGGCCGCAATCCGAATGCCTATTTCGACACGCGGGCCTATCTGGAGGCCAACCCGGATGTCGCGGCCTCCGGCATGGATCCGCTGGAGCATTATTCCCGCTTCGGCTGGCAGGAAGGCCGCCAGCCTTCCGCCAGTTTCGACGCGCAGGCCTACCTGCGCCTCAATCCGGATGTCGCGGCGGCCGGGATGAACCCGCTCGAGCACTACCTGGCCTTCGGCCACCTGGAAGGCCGGGTGGTAGCGGACCACGCCCTGCTCTGACGGCACCGCGGAAGGAGCGCCGTCCCAACGCTCCTTCCAGGCGGCGCCGGGCGGGACAGGACCGCGTTCCCCGATGTTCCGGGACTTGCGGCCGGGCCCTCGCTTTCCCATCCGGAGGGCTGTCGGCAGCAACTGAAAGGAGGTGATCCAGTGTCTCATTGTTTGATGGCCGCGTCGGCCGCTGTGAGCCGGATCTCCGCTGCAAGGCGTGCCGCGGGCTGATCTGCTCCATGCGCGGCGGTTGAACGCTCCGCAGGCAGTGTTCGAGGGCCTCGGGGGGAAACCCCGGGGCCCTTTCGTGTCCGGGCTCCTCGCGCGGAGCGCGGCAGGCCGTGGCCGGTTGTCGCGGGGCAGGCGAGGGGGCGGAAGCGAGATGCATCCACAATGGCCGGCGCGGCTCTGGACCGTGCGGCGCGGGATGGAGAGCGCGCGGGCCATGCAGTGCGTGCTGCGGCGTTGGCGGCAGGGCAGGCAATGATTGGCATCGCGGCTCGGACCAGACGTGCGGGCGGCGGGACGCGACCCCCGCGCGCGTGCGCGGGGGTACACGGATTTCAGTCCAAGCCAGACACCCGTCCCACGCCAGTCCCACGTGAGTACCGGTGGCTATTGTACCAAATGTTGGGAAATTCCAGTCGCGGGGCTCCGGCGGAAGTCATTGATCTTCCGCGATAGCCCTACGCAACGGCCACAAAGGTGTTCCTGTCGCCAATCTACGGATCAGGGGGTTGGGAGTTCGAATCTTCCCGGGTGCGCCAGTCTCCTCGCGGAGCAAGGAAGTTCGGAAAAGCCCGGCCTCTGCGCCGGGCTTTTCGCATCAGGCTCCGGTGGCTTTGTTTCAGCGGGCGAGCGCCGCCTCCAGGAAGTCCAGCCGGTCCTGGCCCCAGAAGATCTCGCCCTCCAGCACGTAGCTCGGCGCGCCGAAGACGCCGCGCTCCAGCGCCATCTGCGTGTCCGCCGCGCGCCGTTCCGCCCAGCGCGGCTCCTCGGCCAAGCGCAGCACCGCGCCGCCATCCAGCCCGACGCCGGCGGCCAGCTCGGCCAGCGTCGCGGCATCCCCGGTGTCGCGCTCCTGCTCCCACAGCGCCTTCAGGATGGCATGCGCCAGGGCGATGGCCGGCGCGTCGCCGAAGCTCTCCCGCACGGCGATGACGGCATGCGCCGGCAGGGCCTCGCGCGCCGGGAAGAATTTCGGCTCGAGCTGAATCGGCACGCTCAGCCGCTCGCGCCAGCGCCGCAGCTCCATCATCCGGTAGGCCTGGCGCTGCGGCGAGCGCTTGGGCAGCGGCAGCCCGCCCGAGGCCGCGAAGATGGTGCCGAAATCCACGGGGTAGACACGCAGCGCGGCGCCATGGCGTGCCGCCAGCGCCTCCAGCCGGGCCGCGCCCAGATGCGTCCACGGCGAATTCAGCGAAACATAGTAGTCGATCTGCGCACCCATCGGCGTTCCCCCGGTTGCTTCGGAAGCGGATCCTGCGCGGCCCGGGGGATACGCACAAGCGGGGCCGGAGGAAGCGGCCGGCTGCGCGCCGGCCGCCCATCGGAGAAGGCCATGCCGACCGTTTCCCGGGCTGCCGCGTTCTCCTGGAGGTCCGCTCCGCGACTGGGAGCAAGCAGGGAGTCTCCAACGGAACATGGCACGGCCGATCCTTCTCTCGCTGGGCAGCGTGAATGCGGATTTCCAGGTCCGGGTGCCGGAGGCGCCCGATCCCGGCCGCACGCTGCCGGCCACGGATTTCACCCGGCTCAGCGGCGGCAAGGCCGCCAACCGGGCGGTCCTGGCATGCCGCCTCGGCCATCCCGCCCGGCTCCTGGCCAGGGTCGGGGATGACGATCTGCGCGAGCAGGCCCTGGCGCCGCTGCGCCGGGCGGGCATCGACCTCGGCGGCGTGTCGGTGGCCGAGGGGGTGGCGACGGCCGTGTCGATGATCGCCGTCCTGCCGGACGGCAAGAAGAGCATCGTGCTGGCGGGCAACGCCAACGATTCCTGGCGGCAGGAGGATGGCGAGGCCGCCGCTGCGGCCATCGCGGCGGCGCCGGCGGGCTCGCTGCTGACGGTGGATTGCGAGATCCCGCCCGATGTGGCGGCGCGCGCCATCGCCGCCGCCCGCGGGCGCGGCCTGGCCGTGGTGCTCGATCCTTCCCCGGCCGACCGGGTGCGGGACGCCATGCTGGCCCAGGCCACCGCCGTCACCCCCAACCCCTCCGAGGCGGAAGGCCTGACCGGGGTGAGGGTGGACGGGCCGGAGGCGGGGGCGGAAGCCGCCCGCCGGCTGGCGGGGCGCGGCGTGGCCATCGCCTGCGTGAAGCTGCAGGATGGCGGCTGCGTGCTGTGGCAGGATGGCCGCGCCACCCACATCCCGTCGGTTCCAGTCGAGGTGGTCGACAGCACCGGCGCCGGCGATGCCTTCGCGGGCGCGCTGGCCGTGGCGCTGCTGGAGGGGCGGCCGGTGCTGGAGGCCGCCTGCTTCGCCGTGGCCGCCTCCCATCTCGCCGTCACCGCCTTCGGGTCGCAGGAAGCCTATCCCGGCCGCGACCGGATCGAGGCCCTCCTGCCGCGGCTCGCCGCCGGGCAGCGCGGCCTGGCGGGGCGCTGAGATGCCGCTGCGTCCGCCGGCGAGCCTGGCCTATGACGATTTCGACCCGCAGGATGAGGGGCGCCGGGAGGCCCTGCTCACCCTGGGCAACGGCGTCCTGACGGTGCGCGGCGCGGCGCCCTGGAGCACGGCCGATGCCGTCCACTACCCCGGCACCTACCGCGCCGGCCTCTACAACCGGCTGCCGGACGTGATCGAGGGCCGGCGGGTCGAGAATGAATCCCTGGTGAACCTGCCGAACTGGCTGCCCCTGACCTTCCGGGTGGAAGGCGAGGCGGCCTGGTTCTCGCTCGAAGCCGTGGAGATCCTCGAATATCGCCACGCGCTGGACGCCACGCGCGGCGTCTCCACGCGCGAGCTGCTCTTCCGCGACGGGGCCGGCCGGCGGAGCTGGCTGCGGGAGCGCCGCCTCGTCAGCATGGCGCAGCCCGGGCTGGCGGCCCTGCGGCTGGAGATCGCGCCGCAGGGCTGGTCCGGCACCCTGGAGGTGCGGTCGGGCATCGATGGCGGGGTGACGAATGCGCGCGTGCCGCGCTTCGAGCCCTTCGACAAGCAGCATCTGGAGGCGGTGCGCGGCGAGGCGGTGTCGCCCGGCCTGCTGCTGCTGCGCTGCCGCACGCGCGGCGCCCGCACCGGCATCGGCACGGCAACCCGCACCGCCCTGGAAGCCGGCGTGCTGCTGGCGCGCGAGGACCGGGCGGAGGCCGCCTCCATCGCCGAGCATCTGCGCTGCGGCGTGGCGCCGGGGCGGCCGCTGGTGCTGGAGAAGACCGCCGCCATCGCGACCACGGGCGATGCGGGGGTGCGGGAGGCGGGCGAGGCCGCCCTGGCCCTCCTGCGCGACGCGCCCGGCTTCGCGGCGCTGGAGGCGGCGCATGCCGCGGCCTGGTCCCCATGGCTCGCCCGCATGCGGATCGAGGCCGCCGTGCCGGAGCAGGGCTGCGCCGCCCGGCTGATGGGCTTCCGCATCCTGCAGACCGCCTCGCCGCACTCGGCGTGCCTGGATGTCGGCTTTCCCGCGCGGGGATGGCAGGAGGCCTATCGCGGCCACATCTTCTGGGACGAGACCTTCGTCCTGCCCTTCCTGATGTTCCGCGCGCCCGGGATCGCGCGGGCCTTGCTGCTCTACCGCTGCCGCAGGCTGGAGGATGCCCGCGCCGCCGCCAGCGCGGCGGGGCAGCGCGGCGCCATGTTCCCTTGGCGCTGCGCCAGCGACGGGCAGGAGCAGACCCCGCGCCTGCAGTGGAACCCGCTCTCCGGCCGCTGGATGGAGGACCACACGCGATTGCAGCGGCATGTCGGCGCCGCCATCGCGCTCAATGTGTGGCGCTACTGCGAGGCCACCGGCGACGAGGACTTCCTGGCACGGCACGGGGCCGCGCTGATGCTGGAGATCGCCCGCTTCTGGGCCGGCGCGGCGCGCCACGACCCGGCGGCGGACCGGTACGACATCCTCGGCGTGGCCGGGCCGGACGAGTACCACACCGCCTGGCCCGGCGCGGCGGAGCCGGGGCTGCGCAACAACGCCTACACCAACGTCATGGCGGCCTGGACGCTGCGGCGCGCGCGGGAGGCGCTGGAGCGCCTGCCCGCCGCCCGGCGCCAGGCGCTGTGCCAGGCCATGGGACTGGAGGGGCGGGAGCTGGCCCATTGGGAGCACGTCTCCCGCCGCCTGCGCCTGGTCTTCCGCGACGACGGCACGCTGCTGCCCTTCGAGGGCTTCGACCGCCTCCGCCCGCTGGACCTGCAGGCCATGGCGGAGGCGCATCCCGGCCAGCGTCTCGACTGGGTCCTCGAATGCCAGGGCGGGAGCACGAACAGCTATCAGGTGATGAAGCAGGCCGACACGCTGATGCTGCCCTTCCTGCTTTCATGGCAGGAACTGGCCGGGACGCTGGAGGGCATGGGCTACGCCATGACGGCCGAGCAATGGCGGCGCACCGCCGCGCACGACCTGGCGCGCACCACGCATGATTCCTCCCTCTCCAACCTGGCCTTCGCCGGTGCCCTGGCGCGGCTCGACCCCGCCGCCTCGCTGCGCTTCTTCAAGGCCGCGATGAAGCCGGAGCACGATCCGTCCAGCGCCTCCTCGGTGGCCGAGGGGCCGCATCTCGGCGCCTATGGCGGGGCCTTCCTCGTGCTGCAGCACCACTATCTCGGCCTGCATCTGGAACGGGACGGGCTGATGCTGGACCCGGCGCCGCCGCCGGGCCTCACGCCGGTCCGGTTCGAGCTGGATTGCCGCTTCGGGCGGTTCGCGCTGGCATGGACCGGGTCCGCCCTGCGGCTTTGCGCGGACCCCGCGAACCGCGCGCCCGTCCGCGTCTCGCATTCCGGCGGCGTGCAGGCCCTCGCCCCGGGCGCCTCCCTCCTGGTGGCGCCGGGCGGCGCGGCCGGGC
>NZ_JCACVY010000069.1:0-20401 GCF_058833935.1 Roseomonas sp. TS2
GATCCAGAACGCCTCCTCCGGCGCCGCCTCCAGCGCGGCGGCGCGCATCCGCCCCAGCGTCTCGCCCCGGTCGCGCGCCAGGGCGGCATGGGCGGCGGTGGGGCCGGACAGCTCCAGCCGCAGCGCCAGCAGGCGCCCCTCGGCGGCGTCCACCGCCTCGCCTACGGCGCGCAGCACGCGGTTCAGCACGGCGTCGTCATCGGCCGCGCCGGTGCAGTCCACCGCCACGCGCTGCCAGCGCACCACGTCCAGCGTGCGGTGCTCGACGCCCGTCACGCGCCCCTCCCGCACGGTGACAAGGCTGGCCCCCTTGGCGCCCGCCTCGTTGATGTGGCGGCCCTGCAGGTTGCCGGGGAAGACGATCCACGGGTCGCGCAACACCACCTCGCGCGTGTGGATGTGGCCGAGCGCCCAGTAGTCGTAGCCGTGCCGGGCCAGCTGCTCGACGGTGCAGGGCGCGTAGGAGGCGTGGCCGGGCCGGCCGGTGGCCGCCGTGTGCAGCAGCGCCAGGTTGAACAGCCCCGGGCGCGGCGGCGGGTAGCCGAGGGCGATGTTCTCCGTCACGTCGCGGTTGGCGAAGCTCTGGCCGTGCAGCACCACGCCATGCTCCGCCAGCAGCACGCTCTCGGGGCGGCGGGTGGAGAGCAGGCTGGCGCCGTCCGGCAGGCGCAGGTCGCGGGTGATCTGGCTTTCCGCGTCGTGGTTGCCGCGGATGGCGACGACGCGGATGCCGGCGCGGGTCAGCCGCGCCAGGGCGGCGACCAGCGCCTGGCCGGTGCGGAAATCCGACCAGTCGCCATCGTAGAGGTCGCCGGCGACGACGACGAAATCCACCTGCTCGGCGATGGCGAGGTCGACCAGCGCGGACAGCGCCTCGCGGCTGGCGCCGCGGATGCGGGCGGCCGGGGCGGACAGGTCGGCATCGAGGCCGCGCAGCGGGCTGTCCAGGTGCAGGTCGGCGGCGTGCAGGAAGCGGAAGCTGGTCAAGGGCGCGACGACATCCTCATGGTCTCATGACTAGCACGCGGCCCCAGGCGCGCAAGCGAGGGGCAGATTTATGCGCGTGGCGCATGGATGGGCGAAACCGCGCATTTATCGGCCGGGGCGCGCGGCTCTATGGCTGGGGCAACCGCCCCGCCAAGGGGCTCCGGTCCGCCAGGAGGAGACGCGCATGACCCGACGCCGGCATTTGCTGAAGGCCACCCTGACCCTGCCGGCAGCAGCGCTGCTGCTGCGCGGCGGGCAGGCCGAGGCGGAGGCGCTGTATTCCATGCTGCGGCTGTTCATCCCCGCCAATCCCGGCGGCGGCTGGGACGGGCTGGGCCGCGCCATCGAGCAGGTGGTGCGCCGCGCCGGGCTGGCCGGGAACGTGCAGGTGGAGAATGTGGGCGGCGCCGGCGGCACGGTGGGCCTGCCCCGCTTCCTGGCGCAGTACCGCAACCGGCCCGAGGGGCTGATGGTGGCGGGCAGCGTGATGGTGGGCGCCTCCATCGCCAACAAGTCGCCCATGGGGGTGCTGGACGTAGCGCCGATCGCGCGGCTGACCGAGGAGGTCAGCGTCATCGTCGTGCCGCCGGATTCCCCGATCCAGGACCTGCAAGGTCTGCTCGCGCGGCTGAAGGAGAACCCCGGCGCCGTCTCGGTCGCCGGCGGCTCGGCCGGCGGCACGGAGCACATCACGCTGGGGCTGATGCTGAAGGCGCTGGGCCGCTCGGCGCGGGAGGCCTCCTACGTGGCCTTCTCGGGCGGCGGGCCGGCGCAGGCGGCGGTGCTGGGCGGGCAGGTGGTGGCGGCCATCTCCGGCATCTCGGAATTCGGCGAGCAGGTCCGCGCCGGGCGGCTGCGCGCCCTGGCCACCACCGGCGAGCGCCGCGCCGGCCCGGATGTGACGACGCTGAAGGAGGCGGGGCTGGACATCGCGATGCCGACCTGGCGCGGCGTCTTCGCCGCCCCGACGCTGAGCGCCGAGCAGAAGGCCGCCCTGGTGACGCTGATGGCGCGGATGCACGCCACGCCCGAATGGAAGGAGCTGCTGGCGCAGCGCGGCTGGGACGATGCCTGGCTGCCCGGCGACGAATTCGGCGCCTTCCTCAAGCGGGAGGTGACGGACACGACGGCGGTGCTGAAGGAGATCGGCCTCGCCTGAGGGCGGATGCGGGCCGGGGCCTCACGCCTCCGCCCGCGCCGCGATCCGGAGTTGCTCCGCCAGCGCCTCCGCCGCGCCGGTCAGGCCGCGCGCGCGGCGGTGGACGAGCGAGAGGGTGCGGCTGATGAGCGGCTCCCGCAGCGGCACGGCGCGCAGCCGGGCGGCCTCCGCCGCGCGCAGGGCGATGCGCGGCAGCACCGAGACGCCGAGACCGGCGCGGACGAGATGGAAGGCGCTCGCCATATGCAGCACCTCGTAGGCCCAGCCCAGCCGCACGCCGTCCTGCGCCAGCGCATCCTGGATGAGGGCGCGGTGCACGCTGGTGCGCGCGGCCAGGATCAGCGGCAGCCCGGCCAGCTCGCGCCAGGCGAGGCTCTCCCGCCGCGCCAGCGGGTGGGCCTCGTCGCAGGCCAGCACGAAGGGGTCCTGCAGCAGCGGCTCCGCCACCAGCCCGGCATCCTGCAGGTCGGCGGCGATGGTGACGGCAAGCTCCGCCTCGCCGCGCGCGACGCTGCGCAGCGCCTCCTGCGCCGTCATGTCGAGGATGCGCACGCGCAGCCGCGGGTGGCTGCGGCGCAGCGCGGCCAGGGCGGGCGGCAGCAGCCCGGCCACCGCCGTCTGCAGGCAGGCCACCGTCACCGGGCCGCGCCCGCCGCCGGGGCCGGCGCCGGGGCTGACCAGATCCTCGATGCCGTCCAGCGCCGTCTCCATCCCGTCCAGCGCCTGGCGCAGCAGGGGCAGCACCTGCCGCCCCAGCGCCGAGGGCGCCACGTGCCGCGTCGTGCGCTCCAGCAGCGGCCCGCCCAGCAGCCCCTCCAGCCGCTGGATGCGGCGGCTGAGCGCGGGCTGCGACAGGTTCAGCCGCGCCGCGGCGAGGCTGAAGCTGCGCAGCTCCAGCACCGCCATCAGCGCGCGCAAATCCAGGATCTCGAAATTCATGCCCATGGCGCATGAATTAAGCCACCCCCGCAGGGAACGCCACGCATGACCCCGCCCCTCGCCGCCCTCCGGCCCGACGCCCTGGCCGATTTCGTCACCCGCCTCTACGAGGCCGCCGGCCTGCCGGCGCCGGATGCCCGGCTGGTGGCCGAGAGCCTCGTCACCGCCGACCTCTGGGGCCATTCCTCGCACGGGGTGATGCGCGCCCCCTGGTACATCGACCGGCTGCGCAGCGGCGTGATGCAGGCGGTGACGCAGCCGCGCTGGCTGGTCGATGCCGGTGCCATCGCGCTGATGGACGCCGCCGACGGGGTGGGCCAGGTGGTGGCGGCGCAGGCCATGGCGGAGGCGGTGCGGCGCGCGCGCGCGCATGGGGTGGGCGTCGTCTCCGTGCGCAACTCGAACCACCACGGGGCGCTCGGCTACTTCACGCGCATGGCGGCGGCCGAGGGGTGCATCGGCCTGCTCACCACCAACGGCAGCCCGGCCATGGCGCCCTGGGGCGGGCGGCGCAAGCTGGTGGGCAACAACCCCTGGTCCATCGCCGCCCCCGCCGGGCGGCACGCGCCGATGATGCTGGACATCGCCAACACCGTGGTGGCGCGCGGCAAGATCTTCCTGGCGCGGCAGAAGGGCCAGCCCATCCCGCCGCACTGGGCGATCGACGCCGAGGGCAACCCGGCCACCGACCCCGTGGCGGCGCTGGGCGGCGTCATCCTCCCCATGGCCGAGCACAAGGGCTACGCCATCTCGGTGATGATGGACGTGCTCTCCGGCGTGCTCTCGGGCAGCGGCATCCTGGAGGAGGTGAGCGGCCCCTACCAGGCGGAGAAGCGCAGCGGCTGCGGCCATCTCTTCCTGGCGCTGAACATCGCCGCCTTCGGGCCGGCCGAGGCCTTCGCCGAGCGGATGGAGAGGATGGTGGCGGAGATCAAGTCCGTGCCGCGCGTGCCGGGCTGCGACGAGGTGTTCTACCCCGGCGAGATCGAGGCGCGGAACGAGGCGCGGCACCGCGCGGAGGGGCTGGCCCTGCCGGAGAAGACGCGGCAGGACTTGGCCGCCGCGGCGCGGCTGCTCGGCGTGCCGGCCCCCGAAGGCTGGGCGGCGGGCTGAGGCTCAGCCGCCGGGCATTTCCGCGGCGCGGGCGAGGCGGCGGGCGGCCTCCAGCACGGCCTCGCCCAGCGCCGCCTCCCGCGCCGCCATGGCGGCCTGCGGCCCGGTGCATTGCAGGATGAGGCTCGCCGGCCCCGCCACGCCCGGCACCGCCGCGGCGATGCTCATGATCCCCTCCAGGTATTCCATGCGGCCGATGGCGTAGCCGCGCCGCCGCGCCTCCTCCACCTCCTGCCGGATGGCGGCCTTGTCGGTCATCGTGGCGGGGGTGAAGGCGTGGACGGGCATGGCCTCCAGCAGCGCCTCGGCCCGCGCCGGCGGCAGGGCGGCGAGGCGGGCGCGCATCTGCGCCGGCGCATCCGCCGGGTAGCGGTGGCCGATCGGCACGTTGATCACAAGCCCGGCGGCGCCGGCCGGGCCGCCCTGCACGCGGTCCACGCAGGTGAAGCTGCCGTCGCGGTTCACCCGGCACAGCAGGCAGGGCAGGCCGATGCCCTCCGCCAGCCGCGCCAGCACATCCTGCACCAGCGCCCCGCGGTCGTGCCGCCGGATGGTCGCCGCCAGGTCGAGCAGCAGCGAGGGCGCCAGGGCGTAGCGCTGCCGCGCGGCGTCGTGGGAGAGCCACCCCTCGGCCACCAGGGTGCGCAGGATCATCAGGCAGTGGCTCTTGGTGAGGCCGAGCCGGCCGGCGATGGCGGCGAGGCCAAGCCCCGCCCCTGGCTCGGCATCGAGCAGCCGGATGATGGACAGGCACTTCCCGACGGCCGGCACCGCCGCCGCCCCCTCCCCCGCAGCCATGGATGCTCCCGCGACAAAACGCGCCGCGCCGGTTGACAGGCCCGGAACAGCGGCGGCACCATATTTCCTGAAGAATGGCGTTCTATATAGAGAACGGCACCACGTCATGCAAGGCCGGGGGTCCGGGGCGATGCGGACATTGATCAGGGGCGGCCTCGTGCTGTCGATGGACGAGCGGATCGGCCGCCTGCCGCAGGGCGACGTGCTGGTGGAGGATGGCCGCATCCTCGCCATCGGCCCCGCCCTGGAGGCGCCGGACGCGGCGGTGATCGGGGCGGAGGGGTGCCTCGTGCTGCCCGGGCTGGTGAACGCGCACCTGCACACCTGGCAGACCGCGCTGCGCGCCATCGGCGGCGACTGGACCAGCGCCGACTACTTCCGGATCATGCATGGCGTCCTCGGGCCGCGCTACCAGCCGGAGGACCTGCGCGTCGGCACGCTGGTGGGGGCGCTGGCGCAGCTCGATGCCGGCGTCACCACCCTGTTCGACTGGTGCCACGGCAACGCCACGCCGGAGCACACCGACGCCGCGCTGGACGGGCTGCTGGACAGCGGCATCCGCGCCGTGTTCGGCCACGGCACCGTCAAGCCGCAGCCTCGGCCGGGCGAGCCGCATTTCTCCGAGGTGCCACACCCCGCCGCCGAGATCCGCCGGCTGCGCACCACCCGGCTCGCCGCCGACACGGCGCGCGTGACCCTGGCCGCCTGCATCCTGGGGCCGGACTATTCCACGATGGATGTCTGCCGCGCGGATTTCGCGCTGGCGCGGGAATACGGC
The DNA here is from genome assembly GCF_058833935.1 of Roseomonas sp. TS2. Lineage (NCBI taxonomy): Bacteria > Pseudomonadati > Pseudomonadota > Alphaproteobacteria > Acetobacterales > Roseomonadaceae > Roseomonas > Roseomonas sp. TS2. Next base: position 5,775 of record NZ_JCACVY010000069.1, read on the forward strand.
CTGCTCTCCTCCGCCCATGTCTGGGGCAACACCAACCGGCTGGTGCCGGAGGGCTACCGCCGCCTGGCCGGGGAAGGGCTGCTCGGCCCGGACCACAACCTCGTGCACGGCACCTATCTGGGCGAGGAGGAGTTGCGCGTCATCGTGGAGAGCGGCGTCTCCGTCACCTCCACCGCGGCGGCCGAGGTGAAGGGCAATGCGCGGGAGCCGCTGAGCTGCCGCGTCGCGGCGCTCGGCGGCGCGCCCTCCATCGCGCCGGACACCGAGCTGCTGAACGGCGGCGGCATGCTGGACTGCATGCGCGCCGCCCTGCAGCTGCACCGGCTGTTCAACAACCAGCACATCGTGGCGCGGCAGCAGGCGCAGCCGGCCGCCGCCGCGGCGCAGGAGATCGCCACCAGCGGCTCGCCCATCACCGCCGTCTCGCTGACGCATGAGGCGGTGCTGCGCTGGGCCACGATCAACAACGCCCGCGCGCTGCGCCTCGACCACCGCATCGGCTCGCTGACGCCCGGCAAGCAGGCGGACCTCATCATCGTCCGCCGCGACAGCCTGCGCATGATCGGCGCGCGGGAGCCGGTGCAGGCGCTGATCCACTTCACGCAGGCGGCCGACATTCGCGACGTGATGGTGGGCGGCCGGCTGCTGAAGCAGGATGGCCGCCTCCTCCACCCCGGGCTGGCGGCCGAGAAGGCGCGGCTGCTGGCCTCGGGCGACCGGCTGCTCGCCGGCACCGGCCTGCCCGGCGGCGCCGGGCAGGGCTGAACCGCACCCCGGACCAACAAGGCCCGGCCAAACCGGGCACAGGGGAAAGACCAGGCTCACGACACGGCTCGACGAAGCAAGGAGACTCCCATGCAACGGCGCAACCTCCTTCAGGCCCTGGGTGCCGGCGCATCCGCGCTGGCCCTGCCCGCGAAGCTGCGGGCGGCCTCGGCCACCACGCTGCGCTTCACCCCGCAGCAGGATCTGGTGACGCTCGATCCGATCCTGACCACCGGCTACATCACGCGCAACTACGCCTACATGGTGTACGACACGCTCTACGGCATGGACGGCAACTACCGCGCCACGCCGCAGATGGTGGCGGGCCACCGCGTGGAGGATGGCGGGCTGCGCTGGGACCTGACCCTGCGCGACAACCTGTTCTGGCACGATGGCGAGCGCGTCCTGGCGCGGGACTGCGTCGCCAGCCTGCGGCGCTGGGGCCAGCGCGACGTCTTCGGCACCACGCTGATGGCGGCGACCGAGGAGCTTTCGGCGCCCGACGACAGGACCATCCGCTTCCGGCTGAAGCGGCCCTTCCCGCTGCTGCCCATCGCGCTCGGCAAGGCCTCGGTGCCGGTCTGCGTCATGATGCCGGAGCGGCTGGCGATGACGGACCCGTTCAAGCCGGTGCCCGAGATCGTCGGCAGCGGCCCGTTCCGCTTCAAGGCGGATGAGCGCGTACCGGGCTCGATGAACGTCTTCACCAAGTTCGAGCGCTACGTGCCGCGCCCCGATGGCACGCTCTCCTGGACCTCCGGCCCGAAGGTGGTGCATTACGACCGCGTCGAGTGGCGCTCGATCCCGGACAGCGGCACGGCCACGGCGGCGCTGCTCTCCGGCGAGCAGGACTGGCAGGAATACGCCTATCACGACCAGCTGCCGCTGCTGAAGCGCGCCCGCGATGTCACCACGCGGGTGCTCGATCCCACCGGCTTCGTCACCATGCTGCGGCTGAACCACCTGCAGCCGCCCTTCGACAACCCGGCGATCCGCCGCGCGCTGTGGCGGGCGCTCAGCCAGTCGGACTGCATGCAGGCCATCGTCGGCGTCGATGACCCGGCGCTGTACCATGTGCCGCTCGGCTTCTTCTGCCCGAACACGCCGATGGCCTCGACGGCGGGGCTGGAGCCGCTGACCGGCCCGCGCGACCTGGAGAAGGCGCGCGAGGAGATCCGCGCCGCCGGCTACAGGGGCGAGAAGGTGCTGATCATGGCCGGCAACAACACCGCCGCCGGCATGGCGCTCGGCGCCGTCACCGCCGACCTGCTCAAGCGCCTCGGCATGGATGTCGAGATCTACGCGGTCGAGTTCAACGCCATGCTGCAGCGGCGCAACCGCCGCGGGTCGGTGGCCGAGGGCGGCTGGAGCGGCTTCGCCACCACCTGGTCGGGCACCGACTGGCTGAACCCGGCGGTGCACATGGCGCTGCGCGCCGATGGCAGCTACGCGGGCTGGTCGGAGGATGCGCGCATCAACGCGCTGCGCGATGCCTGGTTCGACGCGCCGGACGAGGCGGCGCAGGCCGCCATCTGCCGCGACATCCAGCTGCAGGCGATGCAGAGCGTGCCCTACCTGCCGCTCGGCCAGTACATGCAGCCCACCGCCTTCCGCCGCGGCATCACCGGCGTGCTGGATGGCTTCGCCACCTTCTGGAATGTCCGCCCGGCCTGAGGGCCGCCGCACCGGAGTGAGGATTGATGGAGCAGCTCAAAGCGATCCGCCAGCACGCGATGGACTGGATCACGGCGAACGAGGCGCGGCTCTCCGCCTTCAACGCGCGCATCTGGGAGCATGCCGAGCCGGCCTGGCGCGAATACAAGTCGGTGCGCGACTATGTGGAGATCCTGCGCGCCGAGGGCTTCGAGGTGGAGGAAGGCTCCGGCCAGATGCCCACCGCCTTCGCCGCGCGATGGGGGCAGGGCGAAGGTGGGCCGGTGCTCGCCAGCTTCTCCGAGTATGACGCGGTGCCGGGCAACTCGCAGCAGGTGGTGCCCCACAAGGCGCCGCGTGACGGCGTGCACCCCTATGCCGCCGGCCACACCGACCCGCATTCGGTGCTGGGCACGGCGGCGCTCACCGCCATCCTGGCCGCCAAATCCGCCATGCAGGCGCATGGCGTGCCGGGCACGCTGAAGCTGTTCGGCGAGCCGGCGGAGAAGGTGTGCGGCTCCAAGCCCATCCATGCCGCGAAGGGCTATTTCGACGGGCTGGACGCCGCCGTGGTGTGGCACCCCTGGCCCTCCAACACCGTGACGGGCGAGACGCATTTCGGCGCCTACTGGAGCGCCGTCATCAGCTTCGAGGCGGAGGCGCCGGAGAAGTGGGTCAATCCCTCGCTGATGCCGATCGACGCCTCGCACGCCATCGCCCGCTGCCCCGGCGCGGTGGACGCGCTCTGCCTGATGTACACGACGACGAAGTACACCAAGGAGGCGATGTTCCCGCACAGCGGCTCCTGGACGCTCAACGAGTTCATCCTGGGCGATGGCGGCGCCACCTCGGACAATCTGCCGCCGCGCTTCAGCCAGATCCAGTATTCCTGGCGTTCCTCCTCGCTCGCGATCCAGGAGCAGATCTGGAAGGTGCTGGCCGCCAATGCCCGCCACGTGGCGGCCATCACCGGCTGCCGCGCCTTCGTGCGCTGGGTGACGAAGACGCGCGTCGGCCTGCCGAACACGGCGATGACGGACCTCACCTGGGCCAATCTGCAGGAGGTCGGCGCGCCCGCCTACCCGGAGGCGGCGCTGGAGTTCGGCCGCGCCATCCAGCGCAACCTCGGGCTGGAGCCGATGCAGGACCCGTTCATCGCCAGCGTCTCCCGCCTGACGCCGCCGGAGGAGAACGAGGCGAAGCTGCGCGCCGGCCTGCCGCCCTGGCAGAAGCATCTCAGCGCCGACGACTACGTGGAATATTCCTGGCATTGCCCGACGGTGCGGCTGCTCGCCGCGCGGCCGCGGCTGCGCCCGCCGCAGCCGGGCTATGCCTATCCCGCCTGGGCCTACAACGCCCTGGGCGGGCTGCCCGCGGCGGTCGATCCCGGCATGTTCGTCGCCGGCCGCACCATGGCGCTGACCTTGCTGGACCTCGCCGCCAGGCCGGACGCCCTGGCCGCCGCCCAGGCGGAGTTCCGGGAGCGCACGGGCGGCGGCGTCGGCGGCAGCCGGTGGGTGGGGCCGCTGCTGCCGGCCGATTTCGACCCGCCGGTCGATCTGCGCTGGCCCGAATACGTCTCCACCCCGCGCGGCGAGGAATGGTGCATCCCCACGCCGCACACGGGCACCGGCGCGGGCGAGCCGCTCTAGGCAGGGCGGGCTCCGGAACCGGCCCCGCTGCCGCGCGCGGCGGGGCCCTCCCCCTTGTGGGCGTGGCGCGGAGGCCACAGGGCGAGCCTTGCCGGCAACAGGGGCGGCGGTTTGCCTCTTGCACGCGGCGATCAGGAGACAGATGATAATGCGAGTCTTTCGCAATTAAATCGCCTGTCTCCCTCTCGTCGCTCGAGGCCCAGAATGACACGTCGCCGCTTCCGCACCCTCCTCCTGGCCTCGGCCGCGCTGACGATGCTGCCCACCTTGGGCCGGCCGCTCCAGGCGCAGGGGACCGAGCCGGCGGCCGGGGCGGTGCTGGAGCTGCCGACCGTCGATGTGCAGGCGACCGCATGGCGGGCCTGGGAGGGCGTGCCCGGCTATGTCGCGCCCGTCACCACCACCGGTTCCAAGACCGACACGCCGCTGATCGAGGCGCCGCAATCGGTCGGCGTCGTCACCCGCGACCAGGTGGATGACCAGGCGGCGCTCAGCGTCAGCCAGGCGCTGCGCTACACCGCCGGCGTGCTGGGCGAGGTGCGGCCCTCGGCGCGCTACGACAGCGTCTTCGTGCGCGGCTTCGGCGGCCAGGGCACGGGCGCCGCCTTCGTCAACTTCCTCGACGGGCTGCGCCAGGGGCGCGGCCTCTATTTCGGCGTACCCAACACGGATCCCTGGCTGCTGGAGCGCATCGAGGTGCTGCGCGGCCCGGCCTCGGTGCTCTACGGGCAGACCGGCGTCGGCGGCCTGGTGAACCTGGTCAGCCGCCGCCCCACCGCCGACCACGTCAACGAGGTGCGCATCGAGGCCGGCAGCAACGCGCTGCTGCAGACCGCCTTCGACCTCGGCGGCGCGCTGACCGAGGATGGCCGCTACACCTACCGGCTGACCGGCATCGCGCGGAAGTCCGGGACTCAGTACGACCATGTGGAGGAGGAGCGCATCGCCATCGCGCCCGCCTTCACCTGGCGGCCGGACGACAGCACCACCATCACCCTCCTCGCCTCCTACCAGCACGATCCGGAGGGCGGCTTCTACAACTTCGTGCCGGCCAGCGGCACGGTGCTGGCCAATCCGAACGGCCGCATCCCGCGCAATTTCTTCGGCGGCGACCCGGCCTATGACAAGTACTACCGGACCCAGGCCGCCATCGGCTACCAGCTCGAGCACCGGCTGGACGATGTGTGGACGGTGCGGCAGAACTTCCGCTACGCGCATATCGACGCCGAGGTGAACGTCCTCTCCGTGCGCTCGGTCGGCGCCGACCAGCGCACCGGCACGCGCAGCGCCACCTTCGTCTCCGACCACGCCAACGCCTTCGCGCTCGACAACCAGGCGCAGGCCAGCTTCACCACCGGCGCGCTGCGGCACACGGCGCTGTTCGGCATCGACTGGCAGCGTACCTCGGCCCGGGCGCGCCAGGGGCTGCGCTCGCAGGGGGTGCCGGGCATCGACCTGTTCCGCCCGGTCTACTACCAGTCCATCCCCGCCATCCTGACCGACCCGAGCGGGCTGACGAACCAGAACATCGACCAGCTCGGCTTCTACGCGCAGGACCAGGTCGCCCTCGGCCGCTGGCGCTTCAATGTCGGGCTGCGCTACGACCGCGCCAGCATCGGCACCACCACGCACACCACGACGGGCGCCGATGCCGGCAGCCTCTCGCAGTTCGACGACGCGCTGACCTGGCGGGTGGGCGGCCTCTACCTGTTCGACAACGGGCTGGCGCCCTATGCCAGCTACTCCACCTCCTTCCTGCCCAACACCGGCACGCAGGCGCCGCAGCGCGGCGGCGGCACCTTCGAGCCCACCACCGGCGAGCAGTACGAGGTGGGCGTGAAGTACCAGCCCCCCGGCATGAACAGCTTCATCCAGGCTTCCGCCTACCACATCACGCAGCAGAACGTGCTGACGCAGGACCCGGTCTATCTCACCGGCAGCATCGCCCAGGGCGAGATCCGCTCGCGCGGCATCGAGCTGGAAGGGCGCGCCAGCCTGACCGCCAATCTCGACCTCATCGGCGCCTATTCCTACATCGACGCGGAGATCACCAAGTCCAACAATGCGGGCGTGGCCGGCAGCCGCGTGCCGCAGGTGCCCAACCACATGGCCAGCGGCTGGGCCAATTACAGCTTCACCGAAGGCCCGCTGCGCGGCCTCTCGCTCGGCGGCGGCGCGCGCTACGTCGGCTCGACCTACGGCAACGACACCAACACCTTCAAGGTGGATGCCGTCACGCTGTTCGACGCCGCGCTGCGCTACGATCTCGGCGCCCGCTTCGAGAGCGCCAAGGGGCTGGAGTTCGCCGTCAACGCGCAGAACATCGCCGACAAGGACTATGTGGCGAGCTGCTCCTCGGTCACCGCCTGCTACTACGGCAACGGGCGGCTGATCCTCGGCTCGGTCCGCGCGCGCTGGTGAGCGCGGGCCCTCTCAGCCCTCCAGCCTCACATTGGCCTCCCGCGCCACCTGCCGCCACTTTGCGATCTCGCCGCGGATGAAGCCGCCGAACTCCTCTGGCGTGCCGGGGGCCGGGAAGCCGCCCAGCTCCAGCATGCGCGCCGACACGGCGGGGTCGCGCAGGATGGCCACGGCGTCGGCGTTGATGCGCGCCAGGATCTCGGGCGGCGTCGCGGCGGGCGCCACCAGCCCGGACCAGCCCAGCGCCTCGTAGCCCTCCAGCCCGGCCTCGGCCACCGTGGTCACCGCCGGCAGCTGCGGCGCGCGGGCGCGGCTGGTCACCGCCAGCGCCCGGGCGCGGCCGGCCTGCACCTGCGGCAGGGCGCTGGCCAGGCTGTCCATCATCAGCGGCACGTTGCCGGCGATCAGGTCGGCCATGGCCGGGCCGCTGCCACGGTAGGGCACATGCGTCATCCGCACGCCGGCGCGGTGCGCCAGCATCTCCATGGCCATGTGCTGCGCGGTGCCCGGCCCGGCCGAGGCGTAGTTCAGCGCGCCCGGCTTCTCCCGCGCCCGCGCCAGCATCCCGCGCAGATCCTCCGGCCCGGTGCCGGGGTGCGCCACCAGCACCAGCGGCAGGGTGAAGATGTTGGTGATGGCGGCGAAGTCCCGCTCCGCGTCATAGGGCAGGTGCGGCATGACGGAGGGGTTCACCCCCAGCGTGCCGGAGGTGCCGACGAGCAGGGTGTAGCCATCCGGCGCGGCGCGCGCGCCGGCCTCCATGCCGAGCGCCCCGGCACCGCCCGAGCGGTTCTCCACCACCACGCGCTGCGGCCATCGCTTCGACAGCTCGTCCGCCATCAGCCGGGCGAAGATGTCGGCGGCCTGGCCGGGCGGAAAGGGCACGATCAGCCGCACCGGGCGGCTGGGATAGCCGCTGGCCGCCTGCGCTGCGGCGGGCCCGGCGCGGAGGAGTAAGGGCGCCGTGGCGGCGGCGGCCGCGGCGGTGATCATGAAGCGGCGTGTGCTGGCAGTCATCGCGGTCTCTCCCTGGGGCTCATGGCGCGCGGGCCATGGGCGATGCCGGTCCTGCACGGTGGTCCGTGGGCCGATCTTGCTTGACGGGGGCATCCTGTCACTGCCAACAATGCATACGCAAACGAATTCGTTCTTCTGCCGCACACAGGGCGGCATGCACCCAGGGAGGGCCGAGCGATGGCAACAGGACCCGTATCCCCACGGGCGCCAAAGGCCTTGGACGGGGAAGGCCAGGGCCGGCAGCCCACCGCCGCCGGCCAGGCGCATGCCCGGCTGAAGGCGATGATCCTGGACAATCTGCTGCCCCCCGGCGCGCAGCTGCTGGAGGGCGAGCTGGCGCTTCGCCTCGGCCTGTCGCGCACCCCGGTGCGGGAGGCGATGGTGCGGCTGGAGCAGGAGGGGCTGGTCGCCATCACGCCGCGCCACGGCATGCGCGTGCTGCCCATCGCCGCCGCCGACATGCGCGAGATCTACGAGGTGCTGACCAGCCTGGAGCCGATGGCGGCCGAGCTGCTGGCGCGCCGCCCGGAACCCGCCGCCGGCCTCGGCCGGCTGGAGCAGGCCTGCGGCGCGATGGAACAGGCGCTGGCGGCGCAGGACCGCCCGGCCTGGGCGGAGGCGGACGAGGCCTTCCATCTCGGCTTGGCCGAGTTGTGCGGCAACCGGCGGCTGGCCGGCATGGTGATGCAGGTGTGGGAGCAGTCGCACCGCGCGAGGCTCTTCACCCTGCACCAGCGCCCCCTGCCCGCCCGCAGCACCGCCGAGCACCGCCGTGTGCTGGAGGCGATCGCCGCCGGCGAGCCGGAACGGGCGCATGCGCTGTACCGCCGGCACCGCCGGCGCAGCGGTGCGGAACTCATCTCTCTCATCGAACGGAGTGGCGTGGCATGGCTGTGAACCGCAACGCGGTGCAGATCGCCCTGATGCCCGGCGACGGCATCGGCACCGAGGTCAGCGAGGCCTGCATGGGCGTGCTGGAGGTGCTGGCGCGCCGGCACGCGCTGGGGCTGCATGCCGAGACGCTGCGCGCCGGCGCCATGGCCTATCGCGACACCGGCAGCGCCATGGACGAGGCCACCTTCGAGCGCGCCCGCGCGGCGGATGCCATCCTGCTCGGCGCCATGGGCTGGCCGGGCATCCGCTACCCGGATGGCACCGAGATCGCGCCGCAGCTCGATCTGCGCTTCCGCCTCGGCCTCTATGCCGGCGTGCGGCCGATCCGCGCCCTGCCCGGCGTGCCGCTGGCGCTGGCCGATCCGCGTGCCGCGCAGATCGACATGGTGATCCTGCGGGAGAGCACGGAGGGGCTGTTCGCCGCCCGCGGCAAGGGCGAGCTGATCGACGACCGCGAGGCGCGGGACACCATGGTGATCACCCGCGCGACCACGGAGCGCCTCTCCCACTTCGCCTTCGACCTGGCGCGGCGGCGCGCCGCGCGTCGCGGCCGGCCCGGGCGCGTGACGCTGGTGGACAAGGCCAATGTCTTCACCGGCTTCGCCTTCATGCGGAAGGTGTTCCACGAGGTGGCGGCGGCGCATCCGGAGGTGGAGGCGGCGCACCACTACATCGATGCCATGGCGCTCGACATGGTCCGCCGCCCCTGGGATTTCGACGTGCTGCCGACCGAGAACATGTTCGGCGACATCCTCTCCGACCTCGGCGCCGGGCTGATCGGCGGCATGGGCTTCGCGCCCTCGGCCGATATCGGCGATGGCCATGCGGTGTTCCAGCCGAGCCACGGCACGGCGCCGGACATCGCCGGCCAGGGCATCGCCAACCCCACCGCCATGCTGCTCTCGGCGGCGATGATGCTGGACTGGCTGGCCGGGCGCGGCGCCGGGCCGGGCTGGGCCGAGGCGGCGGCGGAGCTGGAGGCGGCGGTGAACGCGGTGTTCGCCGCCGGGCTGCGCACCCCCGATATCGGTGGCCGCGCCGGCACGGCGGAGGTGGCGCGCGCCGTGACCGAGCGGCTCGGCCTCGGCGCGCTGGTCTGAGGACTTGGGCGGGAGGCCGCGCCGGCGGGCGGCGCGTCCTGCTCGCCCTCCGGTGCCGGCGTTCAGGCGGCCATAGCGGCCCGCACCTGCAGCAGGGATCCGCCCGCACCCGGGCGGCGGCGGCGCTGGGCCGCGCCCATGCGGGCGGCCAGCAGCAGCGCGTTGCGGGCGGCGCCAGCATGGGCGATGCCCTTTCCGGCGATGTCATAGGCCGTGCCATGCGCGGGCGTGCAGATCGGGAAGGGAAAGCCGCCCAGCAGCGTCACGCCCTGCTCGAAGCCGATCAGCTTCATCGCGATCTGCCCCTGGTCGTGATACATGGTGAGGACGGCGTCGAAATCGCCGCGCCTCGCACGGACGAACACCGTGTCGGACGGATAAGGCCCGTCGCAGCCAAGCCCCTCCGCCTGTGCGGCGGCCACGGCGGGGCCGATCACCTCGATCTCCTCCCGGCCGAAATTGCCGCCATCCCCGGCATGCGGGTTCAGCCCGGCCACCGCGATGCGGGGCGCCGGGATACCGGAATCGCGCAGCGCCGCATGGGTCAGGCGCAGATTCTCCAGGATGCTGTCCCGCGTGATCAACCCCGCCACGGCCGAGAGCGGCACATGCGAGGTGACACGGGCATTCCACAGCCCTTCCAGCACGTTGAACTCCTTGGCAGCGCCCCGGAAGCCGATGAAATTGGCGGTGAAGCCGATCTCGTCCTCGTAGCCCGGCACGTGCAGCCGCATCGCCGCCTTGTTGAAAGGGGTGAAGGACACGGCATCGGCATGGCCGGCCACAGCGAGGGACAGCGCATAGCGGAAGTTCTCCGCCGCGAAGCGGCCGCCGGCCTCGCTGATCTCGCCGCGCCGGAGACTGGCAGGGTCCAGCGTGCCGAGGTCGACGAAGGCAGGGGTGGAGAGATCCTCCGGCAGCGGCGCATCCGGCCCGATGACATGCAGCGCCGGGTCAACTCCTGCCACGCGCGCGCCGTCCCGCATTACCCGCAGATCCCCGATGACGATCAGCCCGGCAGCGGCGCGCACCGTTTCATCGGCCAGGATACGTGCGGTCAGCTCCGGGCTGATGCCGGCAGGATCACCCATGGCCAGGGAGATGACAGGAAGGGAAGCGGATTGGGTCATAGCGGTGCTCTCCCGATGCCCGGCAGGACGCGATGGGCTTTGCCTTATTGTGCTCTGTATGCAGAATATCCGCAAGCTCGTTCCGATCCGGCCCCAGCCTGACTGCGACACCACCTTGCCTTCTCGTCTCCAGACATTTTTCTCGACGCGGCTTTTCCAGATGCCTCCCCTGCCTGCTTCGCCCTGCAGGCGGCGGCCGCCGCCCGCATAGACGTGCCACGCCACATCCGCGCTTCCGAGTACACTCCCGGTGCAAAGCCTCCCCTGGTCGGGATGCAGAACCCGGCTCTGCTGCCATGCAGCTGTGCCTGCACCAGGTCGGCCTTGGTCGGCTTCTCCTGGCTGAGCATGTGGCAAGGGCTCTGCCGCGGATCAGCAGGGGCAGGTCCGGCGCCAGCGGCCCCGGAGCGGCATGCCGCAGGCACTATCGCCGAATGCCTCCTGGACCTGAGGAGGGACATGTCCGTGCTGCAGGAGGTGAGGACTTTGGCGGGAGGATCCTCCTTGAGCGGCTGCCTGCGAGGACTTTGGCGGGAGGATCCATTCTCCCAGGCAGCGAATCGGCGGTCGCGCGCTTCTGCACAGGCGCCGATTCGGGCTGAAAGCCAGGACGGCCTACGGTTTTCTTGTCCACACGGCCGCTGAGGACTTCAGCGGGCAAAGTGAGGACTCGGGCGGGACTGTTCCCACGTTTTTACTGGCTTCAAGCCCTTTGTCCCGAGGACTCTGACGGGACATACTAATATCTAGTATCACTAATAGGCTTCTAATAGCTTGCCCCGCCAAAGTCCTCAGCGACAAAAGCGGAGAAATGCTGCATCTTCCTCAAGGTCGCCGTGATGAGGATAGGAGCGGGCCGTGGCGGAAGTGCATCGGATGCTGGAAGTGCACGGCCGGCAAGGTGTCTTGAAGTTGGACATCGACCGACGTGTGGTCGACGCCGCGGCCGACTATCTGGGCGACGAGGATGGCGGAATAGGCTTCATCTATTCCGGCTGGGCGCAGGCCGCACTGCCCCACAAGCGGCTGGCGGACGATCAGCCCTGGCAGGTCCGGACCGATAAGGTGAGCCTGCTGGTGGAGCCCGGCCGGAAAACCCGCCCTGATGGCAGCCTGGAGTGGATCGGGGTTCCCTACGGCAGCCGGGCGCGCCTGATCATGCTGTATCTTCAGTCCGAAGCCATTCGGACAGGCAGCCGGGAAATCGAGCTCGGACGAAGCCTACGCGCCTGGCTCGGACGAATGGGCATTTCGCCGGGCGGAAAGTCGATCAAGGATGTACGGGAACAGGCGGAGCGGATCACGCGCTGCCGTTTGACCTTCGAGGTACAGCAGGCAGGCCGCTCCGCGCTGGTCCAGCAGCTGATCGTCGACAAGGCCCTGTTCAACGAAGATGAGGACTCTGGCGGGAGCCAGTTCCTCGAGCGCACGAAGCTGTCGGAAACCTTCTTCGATCAGCTGAGGCGCCATCCGATGCCGATTGAGGAATCCGCCATCCGCGCAATCAACCGCCACTCCATGGCGCTTGATATCTATTGTTGGCTCGCCTACCGCCTGCATGTGTTGCCTGGCCCGACTTCGGTTTCCTGGAAGGCATTGCACGCGCAGTTTGGCACGGGCATCCGGAGGCTGGACCATTTCCGGGAGACGTTCATGGAGCAGCTCTCCCTGGCAACGGCGGTCTATCCCTCCGCCCGGGTTGAGTGCCTGGCGAGCGGCATGTCTCTGTCTCCCTCGCCGGCACCCATTTCCAGTCGGAAGACGCAGATCTCCCTTGTCACGCGCTGAGACGCGGGCCTCGTCCACGGCGCGGGGCTTCCCGCCGAAGTCCTCAGGAATGGTCCTGGCTGGCTTCTAAACTGTCCAGTTCGGCCAGTTCCTGAGACAGCTTCTCCACCTCCCGCTTCGCGCGCTCCAGACGCGAGAGCAGATCCCGCCGTTTGGCGGCCAGGAGCGCAGCTTCGCCACTGGCAGCGATCCGTTGTGATTTCAGTTCCTGCCGAAACCGCTCAATGGCGGAGCGTGGCGTATGAGGAGAAACGAGGCCGCGGCTTCTCGCTTCCTCCAATGCCTCTGGCTCCAGCGTCACCAGACGGAAAGCGGCGGCGTAGCTTCGCGGCAGCTCGGCCTCCGGTACATATCCCTGCTCGACCTTTTCCGCGACAGTCCGCAGCATATGCGCGACGGAACGGTTGAAAGGTAGCCGGCTGATAATGTCCTTCTCGAAGCTGCCCCTGAATTGCCGCTCTGCTTGGACAAGAAGTCGGCCGATGGCGAGAAATGCTCTCTGGGCGGTCTCCCAAAGAACCTCTACCTCTCGGACGACCTCTGTCTCATTGGAGAGCTTGTAGACGGTCGTCCGCGGCGTTTCGACATCCTCATGGGCGATGGTGAGAATGGAAGCGCGGCGCGAAGCTGCCTTGCGGGCGCCCCACCGCTCCTTGGGATCGACAGCCATCGTCACTTCTCCAGCCCCAGTTCGAACCGAACGAAATTCCAGACCGCTTCATAATCTTCCGCTGCCTTACGACCCGTCTTGCCCGTCAGGTCGCCGACGCCCTTGCCGTCGAAATAGGTGCGCATGACCGCCTGCATATGCCGTACATCGTGCGGGCACAGCTTTCCCACTGACGACAGATAGTGCCGCGCTTCCCCCAGGCTGCTGACATCGCGGTCCGTCTTGCAAAGAAGGAAAAAGGCCGGACGCCCCTCGGTGCGCACGAGCTTCATCCATTCAGCCACGGACTCCAGATCCTCGCCGCCCTGGCTGGTAGGAATCAGCACAAGTCCAGCCAGCCGAATGACAGCACGCAGCTGTTCCGTATCATGCTCGATACCCGGCGGCGTATCGATGAATAGGAAGTCAAATTCCTTGAGGGAAGTGAGTTCCTGAATTGCCTCGGCCGCTTCAGCCATGTTGACTTTGTCAAAATGGTGAATAGCGGGCAGCTGATCTGGTCGGCGGTTCCACCATCGCGTCAGCGTGCGCTGCATGTCCAGGTCGATCGTGCCCACCCGATATCCATCGCGAGCTGCGAGTGCCGCGAGATTACGGGTGCTGGTTGTCTTTGCGCTGCCGCCTTTGGCGCTGGACAAAAGCAAAACCTGCGTATGAGGGACCGAAGGTTCCAGCGAGGCTGTGGCAGCAGGTTTGCGCGCGAGAGCAGCGGGAGGGCGGCGACCCATTCGTTATCTCCTACTCCGTCTTTCCTATTCTGGAAGACAGACAATGTCTGCGTAGCATGTTTGATGGCGTCAAACATGCGATGTGGATAATCGTCTACCGAAGAGCGTTCGAGAAGGGTGTGATAACACAAGGTCCAGCCCCTGTTGTCACGATCAACTTAACCGACGGGACGATGCGCGTCGTACTGTGTCGGTTCTGAAGGGCAGGCAAGTTCATGACAGTGAGCATGCTGGGAGGCGACTAATCCGCTTTGCGGCCACATTAGATAGCCTCTGCCCTTGCGATGGCGCGCGCAATCACAAAGCCGACGACTCTTGCCTTATAAGAGCCGACTGCTCTGGCGGAAGCTCATGGTGAGATCTGAAGGCGGACGAGACGCTTGAGCGCCGTGAGTGAGGCTTCGCGCCGAGACGAAATGCACCCATCAGCGCAGATCCGGCCACCGGCAACGGACAGGGCAGCTCCGACTTCTTATTGCTACTGATAGAGGCTCCACAGTTTGGCGACCAAGCCTCATAAGCATCTCCTGACGCAGCGGGATGCCGATAGCGATCCGGGCGCAGCAGGGCCTCCGGGCAGAGACCATATTATACGGATCCAGGAGATCGCTACGGGATCGGCGGCGGTCCACTGGCTGAGCAGGTTCTGCGGACCAGGCTTCAGGGTGGAAGGCAACACTCCCCCAAAGCCGCGCTGCCGGCGCCGTTTCAGGTTCTCCCAAGCGAAGTACCAGGAGACATAGGACAGGAAAAGGCTCGCTGCATCCAGGACCAACTGTGCCTCCTGCTGCTCACTCCTGAGGACACAG
>NZ_JCACVY010000070.1:0-20398 GCF_058833935.1 Roseomonas sp. TS2
CGCGCCCTCGCTAAACCCGCCCCTCTCGCGGGCGGAGGCAACTCCGGCCGCGATGATGGCCGTGTCTGAGGCACTTCCGACCCCGGGCCCGGCTGATCACCTTCGCCGGACACATTCTGCCGGTACCGAACGGGAGCCCATGAAGGCTCCAGGAGCAGGTCATCGATGGCACGCATTGCAGGCGTGAACATTCCTACCAACAAGCGCGTTCTCATTTCCCTTCGCTACATCTACGGCATCGGTCCGTCGAACGCGAAGGTGATCTGCGAGCAGCTCGGCATCCCCGAGGATCGCCGCGTCAACCAGCTGACGGATGAGGAAATCCTCAAGATCCGCGAGCTGATCGACCGCGAGTACCGGGTCGAGGGCGATCTGCGTCGCGAGAACGCGATGAACATCAAGCGCCTGATGGACATGGCCTGCTATCGTGGCCTGCGTCACCGCAAGGGCCTGCCCGTCCGTGGCCAGCGCACCCACACGAACGCCCGTACCCGCAAGGGCAAGGCCGTGGCGATTGCCGGCAAGAAGAAGGTGACCAAGTAATATGGCCCGTCAGCCCACCGGTCGCCCGCGGAAGAAAGAGCGCAAGAACATTGCCTCTGGCGTGGCGCATGTCCTCGCCTCCTTCAACAACACCATCGTCACCATCACCGACAGCCAGGGCAACGCCATCGCGTGGTCCTCGGCCGGCAGCCAGGGTTTCAAGGGCAGCCGCAAGTCGACCCCGTACGCCGCCCAGGTCGCCGCGGAAGACGCCGGCCGCAAGGCGCGCGAGCACGGCATGGAGACGCTGGAGATCATGGTCTCCGGTCCCGGCTCGGGGCGTGAGTCGGCCCTGCGCGCCCTGCAGGCCGTCGGCTTCTACGTGACGGCCATCAAGGACGTGACCCCCATCCCGCACAATGGCTGCCGTCCGCGCAAGCGGCGTCGGGTCTGAGGCGAGGCTGCAGGAGAAACCGTAGTGCTCGAGCGCAACTGGCGTTCCCTGATCCGTCCCGAGAAGCTCGATGTCGAGCCTGGGGCCGACCCCTCGCGCGTTGCGACGGTGGTGGCGGAGCCGCTCGAGCGCGGCTTCGGCATGACCCTCGGCAACGCGCTGCGGCGCGTGCTGCTGTCGTCGCTGCAGGGTGCGGCGGTCACCGCCATCCGCATCGACGGCGCGCTGCATGAGTTCTCCAGCCTGCAGGGTGTGCGGGAGGATGTCACCGACATCGTCCTGAACATCAAGCGCCTGGCCATCCGGATGCAGGGCGAGGGCGCCAAGCGCCTGCAGCTCACCGCCTCCGGCCCCGGCGAGGTGACGGCGGGGCAGATCCAGACCACCGGCGACATCGAGATCGCCAACCCGGAGCTGGTCATCTGCACGCTCGACGACGGCGCCAAGCTGTCGATGGAGCTGACCGTCGATGTGGGCAAGGGCTATGTTCCCGCCTCCGAGAACCGCCCCGAGGATGCGCCCATCGGGCTGATCCCCGTGGACGCCATCTATTCCCCCGTCCGCCGCGTGGCGTACCAGGTGCAGCCGACCCGCGTGGGCCAGCGCACCGACTACGACAAGCTGGTGCTGACGGTGGAGACGGACGGCACGGTGGCGCCGGACGATGCGGTGGCGCTCGCCGCCCGCATCCTGCAGGACCAGCTGCAGCTCTTCATCAACTTCGATGAGCCTCGCGAGCGCAAGGTGGAAGAGGTGCAGGACGACCTGCCCTTCAACCGCAACCTGCTCCGCAAGGTGGACGAGCTGGAGCTGTCGGTCCGCAGCGCGAACTGCCTGAAGAACGACAACATCGTCTACATCGGCGACCTGGTGCAGAAGACGGAGCAGGAGATGCTCCGCACTCCGAACTTCGGCCGCAAGTCGCTGAACGAAATCAAGGAGGTTCTCGCCTCGATGGGGCTGAGCCTGGGCATGACCGTGCCCGGCTGGCCGCCGGAGAACATCGAGGACCTCGCCAAGAAGATCGAAGAGCCGTTCTGATTTTCGGCCGCGTGAAGGAATAGGACCATGCGTCACGGGGTTGCCGGCCGGAAGCTCGGCGTTACCTCCACCCACCGTATTGCGATGCTCCGCAATATGGCGACCAGCCTGCTCAAGCACGAGCAGATCACCACGACCCTGCCCAAGGCGAAGGAGCTGCGCCCGTATGTCGAGCGCATCATCACGCTCGGCAAGCGTGGCGACCTGCACGCCCGCCGGCAGGCCTATGCGCAAATCATGGACAAGAAGGTGGTGGACAAGCTCTTCACCACCATCGCCGACCGCTACAAGGCGCGCCAGGGTGGCTACACCCGCGTCCTGAAGGCCGGCATCCGCTACGGCGACGCCGCCGACATGGCGGTGATCGAGCTGGTGGAGCGCGACGTCGCCGCCAAGGGCCTGGATTCCGGCCCGAAGCCCGAGGTCGCCGAGACCGAGGGCCAGCAGGACGCGGCGTAAGCCGCTCCTGCCACGGCAGGGTTGAGCGGGCGGGGCGGATGGGCAACCATCCGCCCCGTCTGCGTTCGCGGGGATCTTGCGGTGGGCCGTGCCGCGGGGCTTGATGCCCGCCACAGCGGAAGGAGCGCCCCGCCATGCGTGTCTCGGTCGTGCAGATGAACCCCGGCCACGACAAGGCCGAGAACATCGCCCAGGCCACCCGGCTGGTCGAGGCGGCCATCGCGGCGGACCGGCCCGGCCTCGTCGCCCTGCCGGAGATGTGGACCTGCCTCGGCGGCGACCGCGCCACCCGCCTCGCCGCCGCCGAGGCACTGCCGCCCGAAGGCTCCGGCGCGGCGGGCGGCGAGGCCTATGAGTGCCTGCGCGGCCTGGCGCGGCGCCATGGCGTCCATCTCCATGGCGGCAGCATTGCCGAGAGCGGGGCGGAGGGCGGGCGGCTCTACAACACAACCCTGGCCTTCGGGCCGGACGGCGCCGAGCTGGCGCGCTACCGCAAGATCTTCCTGTTCGACATCACCCGGCCGGACGGCAGCGGGCACCGGGAGAGCAACACCTACGCGGCCGGCGATCAGGTCGTCACCTACCGGGCGGGCGATCTCCGGGTCGGCTGCGCCATCTGCTACGACCTCCGCTTCCCCGAGCTGTTCCTGGCGCTGCGGCGGCAGGGGGCGGAGCTGATCCTGCTGCCTTCCGCCTTCACGCTGGAGACGGGCAAGGACCACTGGGAGCCGCTGCTGCGGGCGCGCGCCATCGAGACGCAGTGCTGGCTGGCCGCCCCCGCCACCTGGGGCCAGCACCAGGAGCGCGCCGGGCCGCGCCGCACCTACGGCCATTCCCTCGTCGTCGATCCCTGGGGCCATGTGGTCGCCCGCGCCAGCGACGGGAAGGGCTGGGCCACGGCGCGGCTGGACCCGGCGCTCACCGCCCGGCTGCGGCGGGACATGCCGGTGCTGGAGCACCGCGACGCCGCGCGGGTGCGCTGGGCATGACCGCCGCGCTGCTCGGCCCCGGCCATCTGGGCGACATGCCGGATCTGCCGCGGGAGCTGCACGGCCGCATCGCCTTCCTCGCCGCCCCCACGGAGGTGGCGGAATCGGCGCGGGCGCATTTCGTGGCCCTGCATGGCGATGCGCCGCCGGAGGAGGCTGCGGTGGTGGTGGCGCTGGGGGGCGACGGCTTCATGCTGGAGACGCAGCACCGCTTCCTCGGCCGCAACCTGCCGGTCTATGGCATGAACTGCGGCAGCGTCGGCTTCCTGATGAACGCCTTCCAGCCGGAGGACCTGCCGGCGCGGCTGGCCGTGGCGCAATCGGCCACGCTGCACCCGCTGCGGATGCGCGCGGTGGACGCCACCGGCACGCTGCGCGAGGCGCTGGCCATCAACGAGGTGTCGCTGCTGCGGGAGACGCGCCAGGCGGCCAAGATCCGCATCCTGGTCGATGGCAAGGAGCGCCTGCCGGAGCTGATCTGCGACGGCATCCTGGTAGCCACCCCCGCCGGCAGCACCGCCTACAACCTCTCGGCCTATGGCCCGATCGTGCCGCTCGGCGCCAACCTGCTGCCGATGACGCCCATCTCCGCCTTCCGCCCGCGCCGCTGGCGCGGCGCGCTGCTGCCGGCCGACGCGGTGGTGCTGTTCCAGATCCTGGAGCCGGGCAAGCGCCCCGTCGCCGCCGTGGCCGACAATGTGGAGGTGCGCGACATCCGCTCCGTCGAGGTGCGGGAGGACCGGAGCCTGCGCATGACCATGCTGTTCGACCCCGACCATGGCCTCTCGGAGCGGATCATCGCCGAGCAGTTCACCGTGTGATCCCGAGGCTTCGCTTCCCGTGCCCGGCGCCGCCGGTCTATCGTTGCGGGTGTGCAAAAAGTTCCTGGGAGGAACGGGAATGTCGAACGGTGTCTCGCGGCGGCTGGCGCTCGCCATGCCCGCCTTGCTTCTGGGCGCCCCGCCGCTGAGCAGGCCCGGGCGGGCGCAGGGTGGCTTTCCCGCCCGCCCGGTGCGCTTCATCGTGCCCTACACGCCGGGTGGCGTCTCCGACATCACGGCCCGGCTGATGGCCGAGCCGCTGGCCGGCAAGTGGGGCTTCCCCGTGCCGGTGGAGAACCGCCCGGGGGCGGATGGCATCATCGGCACCGAGGCGCTGGCCCGCGCGGCGCCGGATGGCCACACGCTGGCGCTGGTCTCGGTCGGCCACCCGGTGAACGCGGCCTTCTACCGGCTGCCCTACGACACCATGGCCGATTTCAGCTTCGTCACGCTTACCACGCGCACGCCGCTGGTGCTCTGCGCCGCGCCCGGCTTCGGTCCCTCCACGCCGGAGGAGCTGGTGCGGCACGCGAAGGAGAAGCCGCCGGGCACCGTCACCTTCGCCGGCACGGGGGGCGTGGTGCGGCTGGCGCCGGTGCTGTTCGCGCAGCGGGCGGGGGTGGAGTTCACCTACGTGCCCTATCGCGGCAGCACCCAGGCGCATCCGGACCTGATGTCCGGGCGGGTGGACATCATGTTCGACACGGTGCCGGCGGCGCTGGGCCATATCCGGGCGGGCAAGCTGAAGGCGCTGGCCACCACCGGCGCCGAGCGCGCGCCGCAGCTGCCCGACGTGCCGACCATCGGCGAGGCGGCCATGCCCGGCTTCGAGGCCAGCACCTGGGGCATGGTGATCGCCCCCGCCAGGCTGCCGCCGGCGGTGCTGGCGAAGCTCTCGGCCGACTGCGCCGAGGCGGTGCGCCAGCCCCCGGTGGTGGAGCGCCATGCCGCGCTCGGCGCCGCCATCCAGACCTCCGCGCCGGAGGAGACGCGCGCCTTCGTGCAGGCGGAGATGGAGAAATGGGGCGAGGCCGCCCGCCGCGCCGGCATCCAGCCGCAGACGGTGGGCTGAAGCGGGAAGGGGCGGGGG
Source organism: Roseomonas sp. TS2 (assembly GCF_058833935.1). Lineage (NCBI taxonomy): Bacteria > Pseudomonadati > Pseudomonadota > Alphaproteobacteria > Acetobacterales > Roseomonadaceae > Roseomonas > Roseomonas sp. TS2. The sequence goes on from NZ_JCACVY010000070.1 coordinate 5,338, forward strand.
GCGGAAAGGCCCCCCGCCGCGCGGCTCAGTTGGCCTTCCGCACGCCCATGGCGACGGTGCGCTCATCCATGCGCGGCTCGTAGGTGAGGCCCTTCCGCACCGCCCAGGTGTTCACCAGCTGGTAGAGCGGCGTGACCGCCACATCGTCCATGGCGAACTTCACCGCTTCCTGCAGCAGCTTCTCGCGCTGCGCGTCGTCGATGGTGGCGGCGGCGCGGGCCGTCATGGCATCCAGCTCGGGGTTGGAGTAGCGGCCGGAATTGCTGGCGCCGGTGCGCTTCTCCCGGTCGTAGGTGCCGATGATGTTGACCAGCAGGTAGCTCGCCTCGCCGGTGGTGCTGCCCCAGCCAGACAGCCGCATGCCGAATTCCTGCCGGTTGGAGCGCACCGAGAAGGTGGTCCAGGGCAGCGCCTCCACCTGGGTCTGCACGCCGATGCGGGTCCACATCTGCGCCACGGCCTGGGCGGTCTTGGCGTCGTTCGGGTAGCGGTCGTTCGGGCTGTGCAGGGTCATCCTGAAGCCCTGCGGGAAGCCGGCCTCGGCCAGCAGCTTCTTCGCGCCGTCCGGGTCGTAGGCCGGCGGCTTGACGGCGGGGTTGTAGCCGAAGGTGCCGGGCGGCAGCCACTGGCCGGTGGGCTGGGCGGTGCCCTCCATGATGCGCTCGGCCAGCGCCTCGCGCTGGATCGCCATGGAGAGGGCGCGGCGCACGCGCAGGTCCTGGAAGGGGTTCTGCGGCAGCGGCTTGCCGGCATTGTCGGTGACGAAGGGCACCTCGCCGGTGCGCGAGAAATCCGCCATCAGGTAGATCAGCCGCACGCCCTGGATCTCGGCGATGGTGATGCGGCTGTCGCGGCGCAGCCTGGCGAGATCGGTGGAGGGCACCTGGTCGATCACGTCCACATCGCCGGCCAGCACGGCGGCGCTGCGCGCCCCGTCATTGCCGATGAAGCGGAAATTGACCTTCTCCCACGGCTCCTTGCCGCCCCAGTAGGCGTCGTTGCGCACCAGCTCGGCGCGGTCGCCGGGGCGGTAGGCCTGCAGACGGTAGGGGCCGGTGCCGATGGCGGCCTTGCCGCTGTTGTAGTCCTCGGTGGTGGCGCCCTCGCCGGCATGGCGGGAGATGATGGAGATGGCGCCCAGCTCCACCGGCAGCAGCGGGTGCGGCGCGGCGGTGTGGAAGCGGATGGTCAGCGGATCGACCACCTCGACCTTGGTAATGGCGCGCACGAAGCCGCCCATGCCGCCCGGGCTGTTCGGCACGTTGGGCGCGCGGGCGATGCTGAAGGCGACGTCATCGGCGGTGAAGTCACGGCCATCGTGCCACTTCACCCCGGAGCGGAGCTTGAACTCCCAGAGGGTGGGTTCCACGGCGCGCCAGCTCTCGGCCAGCATGGGGTAGGGCTGCGCGTTGGCGTCGCGCCCCACCAGGTAGTCGAAGACATGCATGGCCAGCGCGTGGTTGGGCGCCGCGTTGTAGAAATGCGGGTCGGCCGAGGTGACGGCGCCGCCGATGCCGATGTTCAGGGTCTGCGCCTGCGCCGGCAGGGCGACGGCCGAGAAGGCCAGCGGCACCGCGAGCAAAGTAGCGCAAAGCGATATTTTTCTTGGAATTTCCATGTTTGTTTCTCCGGACTGTCAGAACGCCGCAACCTAGCGACCCGGGGCCGTGCCTGCTACACTCCGCCGTGAAGAGGGTGTAATCTCCCGGGGGACGGTATCATGATGATCAGCATGCGGGCGGCCGCGATGGCCGCCGTTTCGGCGTTTGCGCTGAGTTCGGCGGTACCCGCCTCGGCGCAGAACCTCTCCATGGCGGTGGGCGCGCAGGTCACCTCGCTCGACCCCCACTATCATGCGCTGTCGCCGAACCTCGCCGTGGCGACGATGATCTTCGACACGCTGACGGCCTTCGATTCGGAATCCCGGATGGAGCCCGGCCTGGCCGAGAGCTGGCGCGCGGTGGAGCCCACGGTGTGGGAGTTCAAGCTCCGCCCGGGTGTGAAGTTCCACAACGGCAACGCCTTCACCGCCGAGGACGTGGCCTTCACCATCGCCCGCGTGCCGCAGGTGGTGAACAGCCCCTCCTCCTACGCCATCTACACCCGCGCCATCGAGCGGGTGGAGATCGTCGACCCGCTGACGGTCCGCTTCCACACCCGCTCGCCCTACCCGGTGCTGCCGAACGACCTCGGCCAGGTGGCGATCCTCGACAAGGAGACGCATGAGGGCGCCTCCACCGAGGATTTCAACAGCGGCAAGGTGGCGGTGGGCACCGGCCCGTTCCGCTACGTCAACTTCCGCTCGGGCGACCGGCTGGAGCTGGAGCGCAACGACGCCTACTGGGGCGACAAGCCGCACTGGGCCCGCGTGAACTACCGCATCCTGCCGAACGACGCCTCGCGCACCGCGGCGCTGCTGGCCGGCGATGTGGACTTCATCGACCAGGTGCCGACCAGCGACCTCGCCAACCTGCGCCGCAGCGACAAGGTCCGCGTCTCCGAGAAGGACGGGCTGCGCATCATCTTCCTGGCGCTGGACCACCTGCACCCGGAAGGCTCGCCGCAGATCACCGACGCCGAGGGCAAGCCGCTCGGCAAGAACCCGCTGCACGACCTGCGGGTGCGCCGCGCCCTCTCCACCGCCATCGACCGGCCGGCCATCGCCAGCCGCGTGATGGAGGGCACCTCGATGCCCTCCGGCCAGTTCCTGCCGCCCACCGCCTTCGGCGCCATCCCCGACCTCGCGGCACCCAAGGCGGACCCGGACGCGGCGAAGAAGCTGCTGGCCGAGGCCGGCTACCCGAACGGCTTCCGCATCACGCTCAGCGGCCCGAACGACCGCTACATGAACGACGCCCGCATCGTGCAGGCGATCGGCCAGATGTGGACGCGCATCGGCGTGCGCACCCAGGTGGATGCGCAGCCCTGGACCACCTTCATCAGCCGCGCCGGCCGCCAGGAATTCTCCGCCTTCCTGGTCGGCTGGGGCAGCTCCTCCGGCGAGGCGTCGAACCCGCTGCGTTCGCTCGTCGCCGGCTACGACCGTGACAAGGGCTTCGGCACCTCCAATCGCGGCCGCTATTCCAACCCCGAGGTGGACGCCAAGCTCGAGGCCGCGCTGCGCGAGCTGGACGACCCCAAGCGCGAGGCGCTGCTGCGCGACGCGACCCGGCTTGCCATGGAGGATGTCGCCATCATCCCGATCCACATCCAGAAGAACCTGTGGGCGATGCGCCCGACGCTGCAGCATGACAGCCGGGCCGACGAGCTGACCCGCGCGCAGGATGTGCGCCCCGCCAGCAGCCAGCCCGCGGCGCGCTGACGGCCATGGCGGTCTATCTCCTCCGGCGGCTGCTGCAGTCCGCCCTCGTCATGCTGGCGATGTCCGTCATCGTCTTCATCGGCGTCTATGCCATCGGCGACCCGGTCGAGATCCTGATCTCGCCGGACGCCGACCAGATGGAGCGCGAGCGCGCGATCAAGGCGCTCGGCCTCGACCTGCCGCTGTGGATGCAGTACCTCTCCTTCCTCGGCAACGCGCTGCGCGGCGATCTCGGCCGCAGCTTCGTGTTCAACGAGCCGGCGCTGCAGCTGATCCTGCAGCGCATGCCGGCGACGCTGGAACTGGCCTTCGGCGCCATGTTCATCGCGCTGCTGATCGGCCTGCCGCTCGGCCTCTATGCCGGCCTCAAGCCCAACTCGACCGGCTCCAAGCTGGTCATGGCCGGCTCCATTCTCGGCTTCTCGCTGCCCACCTTCTGGGTGGGGCTGATGCTGATCATGGTGTTCGCCGTGCAGCTCGGCTGGCTGCCCTCCACGGGCCGCGGCCCGACGGTGGAGGTGCTCGGCCTGCGCTGGTCCTTCCTTACCTGGGACGGGCTGCGCCACCTGGCGATGCCGGCGCTGAACCTGGCGCTGTTCAAGATCAGCCTCGTCATCCGCCTGACCCGCGCCGGCGTGCGCGAGACGATGCTGATGGACTACGTGAAGTTCGCCCGCGCCAAGGGCCTCAGCCCGGCGCGCGTGACCTATGTCCACGTCTTCAAGAACATCCTGATCCCGGTCGTCACCGTGGTCGGGCTGGAGCTGGGCTCCACCATCGCCTTCTCGGTGGTGACGGAGAGCGTCTTCGCCTGGCCGGGCATGGGCAAGCTGATCATCGACAGCATCAACGTGCTCGACCGCCCCGTGATCGTCGCCTACCTGATGATCATCGTGCTGATGTTCATCACCATCAACCTGCTGGTGGACCTCGCCTATTCGGCGCTCGACCCGCGGGTGCGGCTGGAGAACAAGTGAGATGAGCGCTTCCACAGCCGAAACCGCCGTGCCGCCCGCCAAGGCGCCCAAGGTCGAGACGCCGTTCCGCCGCTTCGTCTCCGAGTTCTGCGAGAGCAAGCTGGCGCTGGTCGGGCTGATCGTCTTCGCGATCATCGTCTTCATCGCCGTCTTCGCGCCCTTCCTGTCGCCGCAGAACCCCTACGACCTGGCGCAGCTCGACATCATGGACGGCCGCCTGGAGCCGGGCACGCGCGACGGCGCCGACACCATGACCTACTGGCTCGGCACCGATGACCAGGGGCGCGACATGCTCTCCGGCATCATGTACGGGCTGCGCATCTCGCTGATGGTGGGTGCGGGCTCCGCCATCATCGCCTGCGCCGTCGGCGCCTCGCTCGGCCTGCTCGCGGCTTACGCCGGCGGGCGGACCGACACCGTCATCATGCGGCTGGTCGACCTGCAGCTCTCCTTCCCGACCATTCTGGCGGCGCTGATGATCCTGGCCTTCCTGGGCAAGGGCATCTTCAACGTCGTCATCGCGCTGGTCATCGTGGAATGGGCCTACTACGCCCGCACCGTGCGCGGCACGGCGCTGGTGGAGCGGCGGCGGGAATACATCGAGGCGGCGCAGTGCCTGGCGCTGCCGACGCGCCGCGTCATCTTCCGCCACCTGCTGCCGAACTGCCTGCCGCCGCTGATCGTGGTCGCCACCATGCAGATCGCCCGCGCCATCGCGCTGGAGGCGACGCTGTCCTTCCTCGGCCTCGGCGTACCGATCACCGAGCCCTCGCTCGGCCTGCTGATCTCGAACGGCTACGAGTACATGCTCTCCGGCAAGTACTGGATCAGCTTCTACCCGGGCATCGCGCTGCTCGTCACCATCGTCTCGATCAACCTGGTGGGCGACCAGATGCGCGACGTGCTCAATCCGCGGCTGAAGAAGTAAGGGGCGGCATGTCTCAGACCCAGATGCAGACCACCTCCATGGCCGCCACCGCCGCGGCCCCCACGCTCGAGGTGCGTGACCTGCAGACCCACTTCTTCACCCGCGCCGGCGTGGTGAAGGCGGTGGACGGCGTCTCCTTCACCGTCGGCCGCGGCAAGGTGCTCGGCCTGGTGGGCGAGTCCGGCTCCGGCAAGACGGTGACGGGCTTCTCCATCCTCGGGTTGGTGGACGCGCCGGGCCGCATCGTCGGCGGCGACATCCTGTTCCACGGGCAGAACCTGGCGAAGCTCAAGGAAGAGGAGATGCGGCAGCTTCGCGGCAACCGCATCGCCATGATCTTCCAGGACCCGATGATGACGCTGAACCCGGTGCTCCGGGTCGACACGCAGATGATCGAGACCGTGCTGGCCCACACCAAGGTCAGCAAGGAGGAGGCCCGCCAGCGCGCCCGCGATACGCTGGGCATGGTGGGCATCCCCTCGCCGGACGAGCGCCTCAAGAGCTACCCGCACCAGTTCTCGGGCGGCATGCGCCAGCGCGTGGCCATCGCCATCGCGCTGCTGCACCGCCCCGAGCTGATCGTGGCCGACGAGCCGACCACGGCGCTGGATGTCACCATCCAGGCCCAGATCCTGGCCGAGGTGCAGAAGCTTTGCGCCGAGACCGGCACGGCGATGATCTGGATCACCCACGACCTCTCCGTCGTCGCCGGCCTCGCCGACGACATCGCGGTGATGTATGCGGGCCGGGTGGTGGAGCGCGGCGCGGTGAGCGAGGTGCTCGACCAGCCGCTGCACCCCTACACCCACGGCCTGATCGGCAGCGTGCCCAGCCGCAACAAGCGCGGCGAGAAGCTGCGGCAGATCCCGGGCATGACGCCCTCGCTGCTGAGCCTGCCGCCGGGCTGCGCCTTCCGCACCCGCTGCCCCCGCGCCCAGGAGGATTGCGCCCGCGACCCGGCGCTCTCCGAGCTGATGCCCGGCCGCCTGGCGCGCTGCTTCCATCCGCATCTGGCGGCCCAGGGCTCCGCAGTCCGGGGCGCGGCCGCCGAGGGGAACCCCGCATGAGCGCGACCAGCACCGTCCGTTCCGCCGCCTCCGTGGCGGCAGGTGAGGCCGCCGCGCCGATCATCGAGCTGAAGGGCGTCTCCAAGCGCTTTTCCAAGAAGCTCGATTTCGCCGGCAAGATCGCCCAGAAGCTCGGCGCCCCGGTGAAGGACGAGACCGTCCACGCGGTGGACGGCGTCGACCTCGTCGTCCGCAAGGGCGAGGTGGTCGGGCTGGTGGGCGAATCCGGCTGCGGCAAGTCCACCCTCGGCCGCATGGTGGCCGGGATCATGCCGGCCAGCGCCGGCGAGATCTTCTGGCACGGCAAGAAGCTGGACACGCTGACGGGCGCCGAGGCGCGCAACGCCAAGCTGCAGACCCAGATGATCTTCCAGGACCCCTATGCCAGCCTGAACCCGCGCATGCGGGTGGCCGACATCGTGGGTGAGGCGCCGCTGGTGCACGGCCTGACCCGCCGTGGCGAGTGGGACGCCTATGTGGACAACCAGATGCGCCGCGCCGGGCTCGACCCGGCCTTCAAGCGCCGCTACCCGCACCAGTTCTCGGGCGGCCAGCGGCAGCGCATCGGCATCGCCCGCGCGCTGGCGGTGCAGCCCGAGTTCATCGTCTGCGACGAGGCGGTGGCCGCGCTCGACGTCTCCATCCAGGCACAGATCCTGAACCTGTTCATGGAGCTGCGGCAGGAGCTGAACCTCACCTACCTGTTCATCAGCCATGACCTCGGCGTGGTGGAGCACCTCTCCGACCGCGTGGTGATCATGTATCTGGGTCGGGTGGTGGAGGAGGCGCCGGCCGAGGAGATCTTCGCCCGCGCCAACCATCCCTACACCCAGGCCCTGCTGGCCGAGGTGCCGCGGATCGAGGCGCGCAAGAAGAGCTTCGCCGGCATCAAGGGCGAGATCCCCTCGCCGCTGAACCCGCCTTCGGGCTGCCACTTCCACCCGCGCTGCCCGCACGCCTTCGCGCGCTGCAGGGTGGAGCGGCCGGCGCTGCGCGAGATCGCGCCCGGCCACAAGAGCGCCTGCCACCTGAACGACGCCGCCTGAGTTACAAGCCGGCGTGAGGGAAGGGGCCGGGGCCTTGCGGCCCTGGCCCCTTCCTTGCGAGGTGGCGCCCATGCGCGGCTTCCCGCTCCCCATCCTCCTCCCGCTCCTCCCGCTCCTCCTGGCCGGCTGCGGCATGGCTGATTCGCGCGACGTGGAATTGTCCCGCACCAGCCTCATCGGACTGACGCGCGCCGACCTGTATGTCTGCGCTGGCTTCCCCACCAAGCGCGAGCGGATCGACGTGGTGCGCGAGATGCTCAGCTACGAGCTGAAGAGCGGCCAGGGCGGCGGGCTCAACCTCACCCTGCCGGTGGCGGGCGACCTGACCGTGACCGGCAGCGGCCATTACTGCCATGCCACCTTCGAGCTGATCGATGCCCGCGTCACGCGCGTGGGCTTCGCGGGGGACAAGGACATCCCCGGCGCGCCGGGCGCCTATTGCGCGCCGCTGATCCGCGAATGCCTGCGCCCCGTGGGCGCCGCCGCGAGCCCGCCCGCCGAATAGGGCAGGGGAGAGGGGCCTACTCCTCCTCCGCCTCCGCCACGGGCAGGATGGCGGTTTCCTTGGCGGAGGTGATGGCGAGGATGGTCTCCGTCCGCTCCACCCCCGCCTGGCCGCGCACCTGCTCGGCCACGAAGCGCTCCAGCGCGGCGAGGTCGGGCAGACGCAGCTTCAGCAGGAAGGTCCAGGCGCCGGTGACGTGGTGGCACTCCAGCACCGGCTCCGCCGCCCGCATGGCGATGCGGAAGGCGTTCTCCTCCCGCCCCGGCCGCATCGAGACGAAGACGAAGGCGAGCATGGGGCAGCCGATGGCGGCGGGGTCCAGGTCGGCGCGCCAGCCGCGGATGGTGCCGCGCTCCTCGAGTCGCTTCACCCGCTCGGCGGTGGCGGAGACGGAGAGGCCGGCCACCTTGGCAAGCTCGGCAAGGCCCGCCGCGCCATTATCCTGGAGGGCGACGAGGATGTTCCGGTCGATGACGTCCATGGCGCGAGTTTATCCGGCGTTTCCCGCGCAGGAAACGTGCAAATCTCGCGGAGCAGGGTGTCCCGGAAGGGAAAAGGGGAAGGCGGAGGAGAAAATGCCCCTCCGCGGTCCGGTCAGATGTAGTGCTCGGCCAGCGGCGCGAAGCCGTTGAAGCCCTGGCTGGCATAGGTGGTGACATAGGCGCCGGTGGAGAGCAGCTCCACCCGGTCGCCACAGTCGAGCGCCAGCGGCAGGCGGTAGTTGGACTTCTCGTACAGCGTGTCCGTGCTGTCGCAGGTGGGGCCGGCGATGGTCACCGGACCCTCGGCGCCGCCGTCATGCGGCGTGCGGAAGGCGTACTTGATGGCCTCGCCCTCGGTCTCGGCCAGGCCGCCGAAGCGGCCGATGTCGAGATACACCCAGCGCACCGGGTCGTCCTGCTCCTTGCGGGAGACCAGCACCACCTCGGCCGAGAGCACGCCGGCATCGCCCACGATGAAGCGGCCCGGCTCGATCAGGATCTCGGGCAGGGCATTGCCGAAATGCTCGACCATGGCGCCCATGATGGCGGCGCCGAACGCGTCGATCTCCGGCACCTCGGCGCGGTAGCGCACCGGGTAGCCGCCGCCGAGATTGGCCATGCGCAGGTTGATGCCGGCGTCCTTCAGGTCGGTGAACAGCATCGCAACGCGGGCGATCGCGGCCTCATAGGCGGCGGTGCGGGTCTGCTGGCTGCCGACATGGAAGGAGATGCCGTAGGGGTCGAGGCCGAGGTCGCGCGCCATCACCATCAGGTCGCGCGCCATGTCGACCTCGCAGCCGAACTTTTTCGACAGCGGCCACTCGGCGCCGACATTGCCCACCAGGATGCGGCAATAGACCTTGGCGCCCGGCGCCGAGCGGGCCAGCTTGCGCAGCTCCGGCTCGGAGTCGAAGGCGAACATGCGCACGCCGGCGGCGTAGGCGGCCTGGATGGCGCTCTCCTTCTTCACCGTGTTGCCGAAGGAGATGTCCTCGGGCCGGGCGCCGGCGTCGAGGCAGAGGCGGACCTCCTCCAGCGAGGCGGCGTCGAAGCAGGACTGCATGTCCACCAGGCGGCCGAGGATCGGCGCGGCCGGGTTGGCCTTCACGGCATAGTAGATACGGGCCAGCGGCATGGCGGCCTTCAGCCGGCCATAGTTCTCCGCGACGCGGTCCACGTCCACGACAAGGCAAGGCGTCGCCGGGGCGGCGTCGCGCAGGAAGCGGGAGACCTTCGGGGTCATCGCACACCCTCCGATACGGGAGGACTGCCCGGTTTTGCCAGGGTCAGCCCCAAGTTGACGAAACGGTCGAACGAACCAGCGACCAAAGAGAGGCCGGGTGGGGGCTTGCGCCCTTTGCCGGGGTTGCCAGAACGCTTGACGTCGTTGCGTAAACCTTTGGCCGGACAAGACCGGCCTGGGGCCAGAGGCACGTGCGTACTGCGTCTGAGGGGGCGTATAGAGATCTCTGCCCCGCGCGCAAAGCGTTTTCGGGCCTCAACCCGGTTTTTTTCCGCATACCTCCCCCGCAGCGCAGGAAAGTTCCGGTGAAGAAGCGCAAGGCGGCGGGAAGCCTCGCGCGCCAAAGCCCCGCTTCAGGCGAATCCCTCCGTTTCCGCCGCAGCCAGCGCGGCGGGGCTGCCGTGCAGCCGCACCACGGCCCGCGCCGCCTCCCGCGCCAGGGCCAGGATCTCCGCCTCGGAGGGCGAGTCGGCCAGCCCCAGTGTGGCGCGCAGGAACAGGTCGCCGCGCAGCAGGGCCAGGAACTGGTCCGCCACCAGCACCGTGTCGGTGCCGGGGCGGAGCTGGCCCCGCGCCGCCTGCTCCTCCAGCCAGCCGGCCAGCCAGTGCCGCAGCGCCTGGGGGCCGGCGGTGTAGAAGGCGCGCGCCAGCTCCGGCGCGCGGATGCACTCGGCCACCACCACGCGGTGCAGCGCGCGCACCCGCGGCTCCAGCAGGAAGCGCAGCCACCGCGCGCCCAGCGCCGCCAGGGCGGGGGCCAGCGCATGGCCCGTCCCGGCCTGCGCCGCCGAGGCCATCTCGTCCTGCATGCGCCGGCAGTTGTTGCCGACGATCTCGGCGAAGAGCGCGTCCTTGCCCGGGAAGTGCGCGTAGAGCGTGGCCTTGGAGACCTGCGCGGCGCGCGCCACCGCGTCCATCGAGACGGCGGCATAGCCTTCCGCCATGAACAGCCGCGCTGCCGAGTCGAGCACGGCGCGGCGCTTAGGGGAGGCGTCGTCGCAGCAGGGGCCGGGGAGCGGGCCGGGAGGCGGAACGGGGGCGGTTGCGGACATGATGCGTTGAATAGGGGGAGGAGAAGCCCGGCTTCAAGGAGGAAACTGAACGGTTCAGTTCAGTCTTGACTTGGGGTGGCGCCGGGCGCATCTGCCCTCCTAAATGAACTGAACCGTTCAGTTCCGAGGCTGTCCCGATGAACGCTCCCGTCTCCCCCGCCGCCGAAGCCGCCCGCGCCACCCCGGCCGGGCCGCCGCCCGCGCGCCGCTCCCGCCGCCGCTGGCTGCTTCGCCTGCTGCCGCTGGTGGTGCTGGCCGGCGCCGTGCTGGGCGGCGGCTGGTACTGGCAGGTGGGCCGCTTCCTGGCCGAGACGGACGACGCCTATGTGCAGGGCGACATCGTCGTGCTCAGCCCACGCATCGAGGCCGAGGTGGCCGAGGTCCTCATTGCCGACAACCAGCGGGTGAAGGCGGGCGAGGTGCTGATCCGCCTCGACGACCGCGACGCCCGGCTGCAGCGCGACCAGGCCGCCGCCGCCCTGGCCGAGGCCGAGGCCGCCGTCACCACGGCGCGCGAGACCCTGGCCCAGCTCGCGGCGCAGGTGGATGCCAGCCAGGCGCAGATCGAGCAGGCCGCCGCCGAGCGGCAGAGCGCCCTGGCCGAACGCGAGCGGGCCGAATCCGAGCAACGGCGCACCGCGGCCCTGGCCGGCAGCGGCTGGTCCTCCCGCCAGTCGGCCGAGCAGGCGCTGGCCGGGCAGCGCAAGGCCGAGGCTGCACTCCGCGCCGCCGATGCCAGCCGCCACGCCGCCGAGGCGGAGCTGCTGGTGCGCCAGCGCGCCGTGCCGGTGCAGCGCGCCCAGCTCGCCCAGGCCGAGGCGCGGCGGGAGCAGGCACGCGCCGCGCTGGGCCTTGCCGAGAACACCCTCTCCTACACCGAGCTGCGCGCGCCCTTCGACGGCATCGCCGGCAACCGCGCGGCCCGGCTCGGCCAGCATGTGCGGCCCGGGCAACAGCTCATCGCCGTCTCGCCGCTGCCGGAGACACTCTATGTCACGGCCAATTTCAAGGAGACGCAGCTCGCCGGCATGCGCCCCGGCCAGCCGGTGGAGCTGGCGGTGGATGCCTTGTCTGGCCACGCGCTGCACGGGCATGTGGACAGCTTCGCCCCCGCCACCGGCAGCCAGTTCAGCCTGCTGCCGCCGGAGAACGCCACCGGCAACTTCACCAAGATCGTCCAGCGCGTGCCGGTGAAGCTGGTGCTGGAGCCGGGGCAGGACCCGGCGCTGCTGGCGCGGCTGCGCCCCGGCCTCTCGGTGGTGGCCGAGGTGGACATGCGCGCCGACCCGCACGCGCCGCGCGGCCTGTTCTCGGCCGCCGCCGCCACGCTCGGGCTGAAGTAAGGGAAGGGAGGGCGCCACGGTGAGCGCCTCCACCGCCGCGCCGCAGCCCGTGGCGCTGACGCCGCGTGCCCGCATCGGCTTCATGGCCATGGTGTTCGGCATGTTCATGGCGATCCTGGACATCCAGATCGTCTCCGCCTCCATCGCCGAGATCCAGGCCGGCCTCGCCGCCAGCCCGGACGAGGCAAGCTGGGTGCAGACCAGCTACCTGATCGCGGAGATCGTCATGATCCCGCTCTCGGGCTTCCTCTCCCGGCTGCTCTCCACCCGGGTGCTGTTCACCCTCTCGGCCGGCGGCTTCACCCTGTTCTCGCTGGCCTGCGCCATGGCCTCCAACCTCGGCGCCATGGTGGCCTTCCGCGCCGCGCAGGGCTTCATCGGCGGTGCCATGATCCCGACGGTGTTCGCCGCCAGCTTCCTGCTGTTCCCGGGCGCCAGGCGGGCCTCGGCCATGGTCATCATCGGCCTCACCGCGACGCTGGCGCCGACCATCGGCCCGACGCTCGGCGGCTGGCTGACCCAGGCCTTCTCCTGGCACTGGCTGTTCCTGATCAACGTGCCGATCGGCGCCGCCATCGCCCTGGTGGTGTGGAACACGGTGGACATCGACCGCCCCGACCCCTCGCTGCTGGCGCGGTTCGACTGGTGGGGCCTGCTGTTCATGGCGCTGTTCCTGGGCAGCCTGGAATACGTCATGGAGGAAGGCCCGCGCTGGGACTGGCTGGCGGACGAGATGGTGCGCAACTTGGCCTTCCTCTGCGCCGTCTCGGGCGTGCTGTTCTTCTGGCGGGCGCTCTCGCGCGAGGAGCCGATCGTCGACCTGCGCGCCTTCACCAACCGCAACTTCACCCTGGGCTGCATCCTCAGCTTCACCATGGGCATCGGGCTGTATGGCGCGGTCTACCTGATCCCGCTCTTCCTCGGCCGGGTGCGCGGCTACAACTCCATGCAGATCGGCGAGGTGATGTTCATCACCGGCCTGTGCATGTTCCTGGCCGCCCCCGTCGTCGGCCGGCTTCTGGCGCGGTTCGACCCGCGCATCCCGCTCGCGGCGGGGCTGGTGCTGTTCTTCTGGTCGCTCCACCAGACGGCGCAGCTGACGGCGCAGAGCGCCTTCCCGGAGCTGGCCTTCCCGCTCGGCCTGCGCGGCGTGGCCATGATGCTGTGCATGGCGCCGATCAACCAGATGGCGCTCGGCACCATCCCGCCCGCGGCGCTGAAGGGCGCCTCCGGCCTCTACAACCTGATGCGCAACCTGGGCGGCGCGGTGGGGCTGGCCGCCATCAACACCCTGGCGACGGACCGCTCCTACCTGCACCGGCTGCACCTCTCCGAGCAGGTGAACTGGGCGCGGGAGGGGGTGCTCGCCTACCAGGACACGCTGGCCGGCGCCTATGCGGGGCGGCTGGGCGAGGCGGCGGCGGACGTGGCGGCGCTGGCGCGCATCAAGGCGCTGGTGGCGCAGGAGGCGCTGGTGCTGGCCTACAACGACACGCTGCTGGCCATGGCATTCTGCTTCCTGGCCTCGCTGCCGCTGGTGCTGTTCCTGCGCCGCCCCGGCCCGGGCGGCGGCGGGGACGTCCATTGACGGAAGAATTCTTCTTTTTCTGAAGAAAAAGAAGCAAAAAGACTTTTCCAGTTTGGCGTCCCGCTATCCGTCAGCGCCACGCCAAACCGACAAAAGTTTTTTGGTTCTTTTTTTCAAAAAAGAACAATTGCTTTCTAGTTCATCGCCATGCAGCGGCTGCGCGTATCCTCGCGCCGGCTGACCAGCTGGCAGGTGACCCACTTGCCCTCCTTGCGGAGCAGGTAGGCGATGCCGCCGAGATTGCCCGCCATGTCCACGATCTCCCAGCCATCGTCGAGCAGCGCCTGGAGCGGGATGGTCAGCTCCTCGTAGCGCGTCTCGATGCCGGGCTGGGTGGTCTGGGCCGGGGCCTGCGCCGGGGCCAGGCTGGCCAGGGCCAGCCCGGCCAGCAGCGCCGCCCGCCTCACCGGATCAGCCCGGAGAGCGGGCTGGAGGCGTCGGCGGCGTAGTTGCGGGGCATGCGGCCGGCGAGATGCGCGTGCCGCCCGGCCTCCACCCCCGCCTTCATGGCGCGCGCCATCCGCACCGGATCCTTCGCATGGGCGATGGCGGAGTTCAGCAGCACCGCGTCGCAGCCCAGCTCCATCGCCTGCGCCGCCTCGCTGGCGGTGCCGATGCCGGCATCCACCAGCACCGGCACCTTCGCCTGCTCGATGATGGAGCGCAGCATGAAGGGGTTGCTGAGCCCGAGGCCGGAGCCGATCGGCGCGCCGAGCGGCATCACCGCCACGCAGCCCATCTCCTCCAGCCGCTTCGCCGCCAGCGGGTCGTCGGCGCAGTAGACCATCACCTGGAAGCCGTCCTGGATGAGGGCGGCGGCGGCCTCGAAGGTGGCGGGCATGTCCGGATAAAGGAAGGGCGGCGGTCCCAGCACCTCCAGCTTCACCAAGTTCCAGCCGCCGGCCTCGCGGGCGAGGCGCAGGGTGCGCACCGCCTCCTGCGCCGTGTGGCAGCCCGCCGTGTTGGGCAGGTAGGTGTAGCGCTTCGGATCGACGAAATCCTGCAGCATGGGCGCGTTGCGGTCCGCCAGGTTCACCCGGCGCACCGCCACCGTCACCATCTCGGCGCCGCTGGCCTCGATGGCCGCCGCCGTCTCCTCGAGCGACTTGTACCGCCCGGTGCCAACCACGAGGCGCGAGTGGAAGCGGCGGCCCGCGACCTCCCAGGAATCCTCGGTCTGGTTCTGGTAGCCGTCCATGGACTCAGCCCCCGCCAATGAAGTGCACGATTTCCAGCGTATCGCCCGCGGCCAGGGGGGTCGCGGCATAGGCGGAACGCGGCACGATCTCCAGGTTCCGTTCCACCGCCACCTTGCGCGTGTCCAGGCTGAGCGTGCCCAGCAGGTCCGCGATGGTCGCGTCCCGCTGGATGAAACGGGTCTCCCCGTTGATGGTGATCTCGATGCTGTCCGCCATGCCGCGGAATGTGGCGCGGCGCGGCGCCGGGGGAAAGGGGGGCGGGGCATCGCCCGCCGTCTTTGCGGCCCGGCGCGGCTCAGATGGCCAGCT
>NZ_JCACVY010000071.1:0-20015 GCF_058833935.1 Roseomonas sp. TS2
AGCAGGACCAGGCGATGAGCCAGCGCCTCAAACAGCCCTTTGTCGCGCCAGAGCAGGAACCAGCCATAGACGGTTTGTCTGGGCGGGAACCGCTTCGGCAGCATGCGCCAGGGGCAACCGCTGCGCAGGACAAAGAAGATCGCCTCCAGCACCAGCCGAGGGGGCCAGCTCCGATGCCGTCCCGTCCGCCGGGCCTGCGGCATCATCGGTTCCAGCACCGCCCATTCCGCATCGGTCAGGTCGCTGGCGATGCGCAGCCCGGCCCGACTATGCTGCGCCCGGCTGGTCAGGGTCCACATCAGGCACTCCAACTTGGTCTCGACAACCCGTTGGAATCACGCATTCCTTGGCCAGCCAACCCTCATTCCGCTCCCGTTTCCAGCCAGCCTCTAACGCGGTTCACTAGCACTACCTGATCATTTTCATTAAGGAGACAATCGTGTGCGATGTTGTCTTGTGGAGGCAACGTCCATGACGAACATCCCTGGAAGTGGGGCAGAACTGAATCGTTGGCTGTCGCCATTTCTCGAAGTTATGCTCTAGTTGACCATCGGCCGGACAATCGCCACTAGGGCCCGGGCCAGATCAGGGGTCAGGACCAGGAGGAGATCGTGGCCAAACTGACGCTGACCAGTCAATGGGGGCTGGTCAGTGGCGGCCTCCGGCCTGTCCCACGCATAGTCCCCAGCCGATCCAGTCCCCGGTGTGGAATCGAAGGTCGCCCCTCAACAAACAGCACCTTCGCCTCTATGCTCCGCCACCATGACGACATCCCGCTATAGTGATATCCCGCGCGAAGAACTGGTCCGACTATTGGAGCGCCGTGACGCGCGCCGCTCCTTGGGCTTGGTTTGGGAGCGCGAACGTATTGAGCGCAACAATACTGAGAATGATGATTTCATAGCTTTTGATTTGGACGCAACGCTTTCCACTACACCCAATCTGGATGGCGGCTGGCAGAACTTAATCATTGAGGGCGACAACTGGGACGCACTCCGCACCTTGCGCCTGACCCATGCTGGTCGGGTGAAGTGCATCCTCATCGATCCACCTTACAATACGGGCAACAAGGATTTTGCCTACAATGACAGCTTTGTGGGAAAGAAGGATCGCTACCGGCAAAGCGTCTGGCTCGAGTTCCTCTATCGCCGTCTGCTGCTGGCGCGCGATCTGCTGACCGAGGACGGCGTGATCCTGGTCTGTATCAACGACGAGAACCGGGCGCATCTCGACCTGCTGATGCAGCAGGTGTTTCCGGGAATGCGCCTGGGCAGCTTCGTCTGGCGCACGAAGGACACAAACAACAGCGACAAGAAGCGGAATTGGTCTGGCGTGCACGAGCATGTGCTGATCTTCGCCAATCCGGGCTTCGGCTTCATCGGGCCGGATGCGGGGCCAGGGAAATTCAAGGTCCGCCCTGGGTTGGGCGATGAGCCGGTTCGCCTGGATCCGATCACGAAGGGTGGGACCTTCATTTCGCGCCCACACACCTACTATCCGATCCAGAATCCGGAGACCGGCCTGTGGTATCCGTGCGCACCGAATCAGGTCTGGCGCTTCTGGAGTGAGGTTGAAATCCAGCGCCAGAAGGACGAGGCGAAAGTCAGCCCGATTGATCCCGTCACGGGGAAGGCGCGTCGGTTGGCCAAGCCTGGCAGCGGTCCTTCAATCGAGAGCTACCTTCGCGCAGGGGACATCTTCTTCCCGGCCGAAACAGCCGCCCCCTTCTTCTACGCCACGCGTGCCGAACTCGATGCGGCCATTGCCCGCGGCGACGTGCCTCGCGACGGCAAGGGCAGGCCGCTGCTGCGGCAAGGGTTGCCGCGGCTCGACTTCTGGGTCGGCAAGCAGATCGCCCACGGGCGGCTCAGCCGGATCGTGCGCATGACCAAGGAGGATGAGACCAAGCGCAAACCAGTCGGCAGC
The DNA here is from genome assembly GCF_058833935.1 of Roseomonas sp. TS2. Classification (NCBI taxonomy): domain Bacteria; kingdom Pseudomonadati; phylum Pseudomonadota; class Alphaproteobacteria; order Acetobacterales; family Roseomonadaceae; genus Roseomonas; species Roseomonas sp. TS2. The sequence continues at coordinate 1,927 of NZ_JCACVY010000071.1, forward strand.
TGGATCGGCGGCCTGAACGAGGATGCTGTAGACGACGAGACCGAGATGCTCCGCTCGGATCGGCAGGGTGTCGGCACCGCCGAGATCGAGCATCTATTCGGCGAGCAGATTTTTAGCTTCCCGAAGCCGCTCTCGCTCATCCGTTCACTGGTGCAGGTCACGACCCGAGAAGGCGACCTGGTCCTGGATTTCTTCGCCGGCAGCGGCACCACCGGACAGGCGGTGCTGTCCCTGAATGACGACGATGAGGGTGATCGGCGCTTCATCTTGGTGTCGAACACCGAGGCGACGACGGAGGAGCCTGAGAAGAACCTGTGTCGGGATGTCTGCGCAGAGCGCATCCGCAAGGTGATCACGGGCCATGGCGACGCCGAGCCTTTGCCCGGCGACTTTGCCTATCTGCGCACGCGACGCCTCGATTGGGATGACGCCCCGTATGATTTGGTGCCGGAGCAGGTCTGGGTGCTGCTGCAGCTTCGACACCAACGATCGCTGCGACCCTTCGACCCGACGCGGGCGGTGCAGTCGAGCCCACCGCCCAGCGATGATCCCGATGCCGGCCACCTTGCTTTCATCCCTGACTGGTCTGAGGCGGCAGAGGCCGCTCTGCGGGAGTTGTTGGCGACCGGCCCCGTGCAGGCCTTCAGCCCGGCTCCAGGTGCCATACGGGCTGCGCTCGACCTTCCGCACCTTGCTGTCGAGGCAGCACCTGGGCGGTTGATGGATGAGTTCCCACGTGTGATTGCAGGGCTGTGATGACGCGCAAGCCAGGCCGAACTGCCCCCATTGTTCTGCGCGACTTCCAGGAGGATTGCGTTGCCGCGCTGGCACGCGGCGCGGTCAACACGATCGAGAAGATCCGGCAGGCGCCCGCCAACCGCGGGCGCATCACACGCGAGCAGGGCTATTCGCTGCTGGAAGCGCCCACCGGCTCCGGCAAAACGGTCATGCTGGCGAATGCCGCCGAGCGCATCAGCCGCGATGCGCCAGTGGTCTGGTTCTGGTTTGCGCCGTTCGCAGGCGTGATCACGCAAACCGCCAACATGTTGAATCGCGCGGCGTCCGGCCTTCGCGTCCGCATGCCTGCCCAGGATCGTGCCCTGGAAGGCACCAAACCGGGTGACGTCTTCGTCGCAACCTGGGCCAGCGTTGCCGCACGTAAGGCTGAGACGCGGCGCATACGGGAGGATGACGACAAGGCAATCGGCCTCGGCACGCTGCTGCAAGGGCTGCGAGACGCTGGCTTTGCGATCGGCGTGGTGGTGGATGAAGCACACCATTCCTTCCGCCCGGGCAGTGAGGCGTTTCGCTTCTTCACCGACATGCTGCGACCGGATCTCGTCATGATGGCGACGGCCACACCGGATGATGGAGACATCGAAATCCTCCGACGCGCCTTGGATGTAGCGCGATTCCAGCACGTCTCCGTCTCGCGCGCCAGCGTTGTGGCGGCGCGCCTGAACAAGCGTGCGGTGCAGGCTGTAAGCTTCTCGGCAGAGGGTGTCGGCGCGACGCTGGTAGACATGAATGAGGTGGCGCTGCGCGCCGCCGTGGTGAAGCATCGTGAACTGCGTACAACTCTGACGAAGCAGGGCCTGAAGGTGTCACCCCTCCTGCTGATTCAGGCTGGCTCCGAAGGGTGGACCCCCTCACGGGTGAAGGAGCTGTTGACGAAAAATCTGGGCTTTGCTGCGGATGCCATCGGCGTTCATACCGCCGACGAGCCTGATCCTGATGTCTATGCCCTAGCGCACGACCCTGCTGTCGAAGTGCTAGTCTTCAAGATGGCAGTGGCAACAGGCTTCGATACGCCGCGCGCCTTCGTCCTGTGTGCGCTGCGCGCCGTGAGGGACCCGGCTTTCGGGCTGCAGGTGGTCGGTCGCATTATGCGGGTGCATCCTGCCCTACAGGCGCTTACCGAACTGCCGGCTCACCTCGATACTGGCTGGGTGTTCCTTGGTGACGTCGAGGGGCAAGCTGGCTTGATTGGTGCGGCTGCCCGGATCAAGGCAATCAAGGGCCGCATCTCCATCATGACGGAAGCCGTTTATGTCGCAAGCGTGCGCGCGACGGAAACCGGCAATTTGGTCGTCGTCGATTATCACGGACAGCACGAATTCGTATTGGACCCGGACCTCGCACCGGCCGGAACAAATGGCGCGGCGCAGCCACGCGCGGAGCGCGCGGTCGAGACGCTGAATGCGTCAAGCACATTATTTGCCGACCTGTATGAAAGCCCAGTGCCGCTGGCGAACGACAAGCCGGCAGGAACGGAGGGCGGCGCTAGTCGGCAGCGCGGTGGACGAGCCGTCCCCATGATGCATCGATATGAGCGAAGGCAAGGCCTGGTAGTCCCCGAGCGGCTGCGCACGGAGAAGATGCCGCGCGACACCCAGCCGCTATTGCGGGAGTTGGTGCGCGCCGTGCGATTCACGCCTGAGCAGCTCTTGGCTGCACGGGCCGTCACCATGCCAATCGAACGGCGTGAGACTGAAATCTTCCAAGGGAATATTCAGCGCCGTACCGAAGAACAGGGTGTTATCTCTGAACTCTTTGCGCGCCAGTCGGCCCATAGGGTCTTGAGCGTGTGTGACAGCATTGCCCCAGCCGACCTTGGTCGCGCGCTGACACAGAAGCTGGCTGGTGATCTGGCCCGCTTTGGACTCGAACCGTTGGACGAGCGAGCCCTGCGGAAAGGCTTGCATGTGGTGCTGGGTCGTTGGCCGGAAATCACACGCGAGGCACTGCGCAAGGCTATGGCTGCGTGCACCGAGGTAGTGGATGCAGCACCATTGCCGGAGGTCTGGACAAGCCAAGAGCCGCTCGTCGAGTCTCCGCTCAACCTCTATGGCGTCATCCCGCAGGGGCTGAATACCTACGAGGCCGCCTTTGCTAAATGGCTAGATCGTCAAGCTGATCTGATCCACTGGTGGACGCGGAATCCGTCACGGCCGAACGCACTGGACGATTGGTCGGTGCGCATCGTACTCCCGGAGACGGGCCGCGGCTTCTACCCTGACTTCGTGGTGTCGGTGGATGGCCGGAAGGCCGGCCTCCTGCTCGCTGAAACGAAGGAGCGGGTGGACAGCACCGATACTCAGTTAAAAACGCGAACCGAGCACCGGGAGTATGGCCGGGCCTTGATGATTGCCTATGACATGCAGCGAGCTCAGTTCTATCGGTATGAGTACGTGTTTGATCAGCAGCGAAATCGAGAGGTCGGCCTACTTCGCCCTGACGATCTCCGAGATTGAGAGGCTATCTGAAACGGGATCGGGATGAGGGTTGGCTTGCCGAAGGGTGCGTGGTTCCAACAGGTTTTTGAGAATCGAATTGTAGTGCTTGATGTGGACCCTGATCAGTTGGGCTAGACATCGCCGTTGCGGCAGTTCTGCAACTCTGACGCACCTGGAATGGACAGCGCTGAGGCCTATAATGCCGCTGTCCAAGCGGACAGGGCGGCACCGGACCCAGCCGCCTCGGTTGGGGCTAGAGGCGACCTTTTTTCTTCTGCGCAACGGTGCCCCTGCCGCATGCTGCCGGAGCGCTTCCCCTCGCGGAAAACTGTATATGGCTGGTTCCTGCTCTGGCGCGACCGCAGCCCGTTTGAAGCGCCGAGTTATACCAACTCCCGTTGATAAGAACTCACGCGCCCAATCGCGCAGTCCGATGGACATGATGCGCCAGGGCTGATCGATGAGGCGGTTCCAGTGGTGGCAGCAGTGCGCGACGATGTCGTCGTAGCCCTTAAACACGCGGTTGGAGAGCCAGTTGTCACGCATGAACAGCCAGACGTTCCCCATCACGTTCAGCTCCGGGCACTTCGGCGGCAGCGGCAGCAACGTGATGTTGTCGGGCACCGCGACTTCGCCAGAGAAGTGCCATCCGGCCTGATCGAGCAGCAGCACGGCGTGCTTGCCGGGGCCGACCATGGTGCTGATCTCGGCCAGATGCAGGGTCATCGCCGCGGTGTTGCACAAGGGCAGGACCAGGGCTGCTCCCTTGCCTTCGCGCGGGCAGACCGCGCCAAAGATGTAGGTCGAGGCATAGCGCTGGTCCTGCGGCGCCACTGGGCGAGTGCCGCGCCGCGCCCAGCGGCGGGTGATGCTGTTCTTTTGGCCGACCCGGGCTTCGTCGGCGAACCAGATCTCTACCTTGTCGAGGCCGAGTTTTTGCTCGCGCGCGATGCCGGCCAGCGTGGCGGGGAAGTTTTTTTAAACGCCTCGATGGCGCCCTCGGCCTGGGCATGGTGCTTACTGCCTGTTTGAGAATGCTGGTGGTGAGGTGTTTGGGCGTCCCTGCGTGGCCAGATGGGCTGGATGTGGACCGAGGAACACCGTGCCCGGCAGGCAGCGTTTGAGCGGCGGCGCTACCCGACAGATCTGACTGACGAGGAATGGCAGGTCATTCGTCCTCTGCTGCCGCCCAGCAGCGCCCGCGGCAGGCGGGTTGGCGTCGACCTGCGCGAGGTGCTGAACGCGATCCGCTACCTGGCGCGGGCAGGATGCGGATGGCGCATGCTGCCGGTCCATTTCGGGCCATGGCAGACGATCTACTGGTGGTTTCGACGGCTCGTGCGGCGGTTCCTGTTCGTCACCCTGCACAACGTGGCCCTGATGCTCGATCGCGAGCGAGCCGGGCGGGAGGCCAGTCCTTCGGCCGGGGTCCTGGACAGCCAAACCGTGAAATCGCCTCAGGCGGCAGGCGGTGGGGGCTATGATGCCGCCAAACGCCTCAAGGGCCGCAAGCGCCACATCGCGGTGGACACCGATGGTCGCCTGCTGATGGTCAACCTGACAGCGGCCGACGTGCAGGACGCGGCCGGGGCTGAGCAGATCGTCAAGGCGGTCCGCAAGCGCTGGCCCTGGCTGAAGCACCTCTTCGCCGACGGCGCCTATGACCGTGGCAAGCTGATGAGCGCCGCTGCCTACCGTGACTTCGTCATCGAGGTGGTGCGCAAGCTGGCAGGCCAGCAAGGCTTCCAGGTCCTGCCGCGCCGCTGGGTGGTGGAGAGGACCTTCGGCTGGATGACCCGTTGGCGCCGCCTGGTTCGCGACTACGAGCGCCGCTGCGACGTCTCCGAAGCCATGATCCACGTCGGCATGGGCGCGCTCCTCATCAGGCGCATCGCCCACCCATGACCATTCTCAAACGGGCACTTAGGCCGGGCCGAGAGCTTGCGATAGCCGATGGCGCGCACCTCCCGGCTCAGCGTCTGCATCGAGACCGAGACGCGGAACTCCCAGCGCACCACGCCGTGGACGGCGGGGATCGGCCCCTGGTCGATCTGCGCCGCCATCGCCTGGCGATGAGCATGGGTCAGCAGCGGCGTGCGGCCCGCCGCGCGGCGGTCGATCAGCCCCGCCGGACCCTCGGCGTTGAAACGCACCGCCCAATCCCTGACGATCTGCAGCGTGACATGGCCAAGCCGCGCCGCCTCCGAGCGCGTGCCGCCGTCGTAGATCGCGGCCAGCGCCAGCAGGCGACGGGCCTGGGCGGCGTGCTTGCTGCGCCGGGCCAGACGCCGCAGTTCGGCCGCTCTGAAATCGGGTCGCAAGGCGATGGCGCGTGCCATGGTGAGCCTCCGAGGGCCACCGACTTGAATCACGCCGCCCCGTGTCGGGGAAGCCCCCCGCGTGAGTCACAAACATCGGGAGTTGGTATAATGGCGAAGCTCGCTCTTGGCTGAGGCTCATCAGGCTGCGGGTGGATGGTCTACTGGCCCAGGAACCGATCAAGCGCCTTACGCGCGTTGCGCGGAGTAGCTTTCCAGTATCCAATTTCGTGGCCTTGTTTATAGGTCCTCCAAAACCCGATAACCTTTTATTATCGCGCATGCCTTTGGGCTTCCGCGATCCCGCCGCAATCAGCACAGCCTCATTGCCGCTTTGCCCTCTGACCAAGTGGCTGTGGCCATCAGGCTGGAGAGCTGCTCCCCTGCCCTGCCTCTTTGAATCTGAGAGGCGTTTAATGAGCGAACGGCATTTCGCACCCCCCGACGCGCCAGGGCACTGAGGGCCTGCACCCGCCGCATCCACGCCTCGCGCCAGCCGGTACTGGGCGTGGGCGCGCGGCGCTCGTTCTGACGGGCCTGCACCGCCTCCGGCGACGGGAGCACCGCCTCCAGCAGCTCCAGCACCACCAGGCCGCGCTGGGCATCGTAGCGGTGCTCCAGGTACCCGGCGGCGCGCAGCTGGTGGTAGGCGTACTGCACCGCGCGGCGTGTATAGCCGAGCTGGGTCGCCAGCGAGGCGGTCAGGGTGACCAGGCGCCCCGCTTGGTCGGCCAGCGAGCGCACCAGCAACAGCACCGAGAGCGCGCAGCCGCGCAGGTGGGTGACCGGGTCCAGGCTGATGTGCGGCACGTAGCGGCCCGTCGAGCGCGGCTCACGCGGGGTACTGCGCGGCCGCGGCGCCTGCGGCTCCCGGCGGGCATCCCAGCGGGCATGCAGCGCATACAGCGCCGGCAGGGTGTCAGCGATGTCCAGACCGCCGGCGAGGTACTCCTCGGCCAGGCGCTTCTGGTGCAGCTCGCGCGGTGTCCCGGCCACGAGCGCGCCCACGCGGGCCAGCAGCTCAGCCGAGGGGCTCGCGCTCCGTTCGGATAGCATCCTCTTTCATCCTGTCGGTTAGCCGACAACAGGCCGAGTTAAGCCGTTCGCAAGTTGGCCCTTGCGTGGTGAGGCTCGGCAGGGCAGGATGCGTTCAGAACCTAGTTTTGGTCCTGCCCTTGGCAGACTGTCGGAAAAGCTCTCTCGGTTGGCCCCGAGAGGGCTTTTTTCGTTTCAAGGGGTTGGCGTTCCAGCTTGCTCCGTGAATTGAACGCGCAGGGTATGCGGGCCTTCAACTAGGCGCAACTACGGATCAGCTTCTCCTCCTTCAGCCCTCCTGGCGTTCTCCATGCATTCATGTCTACATGTTATATTGATTGCATGAATCCATGTCACCATGCATTTTAGCCGGCATGGCAAGAAGAGTGCGTGGAGATATGGAGACATGAAAACACTAGCCGTGGCAGTGCAGAAGGGTGGTGCTGGGAAATCCACGCTGGCCGTCCACCTAGCCGTTGAGGCTGCCCACCGGGGCCTGAAGGTCATCCTGCTGGATCTCGATCCGCAGGGCACGCTGATCAACTGGGGCGAGCGCCGTGGCAACCGCCAGCCCGACATCGACGTGGAGGCGGTGCACAGCGCCAATCTGTCGGCCGTCCTGAAGCGATCTGAGGCGGAGGGCTATGACCTGGTGGTGATGGATACGGCGCCAACCGCCGACCGTACCACCCTCACCGTGGTCAAGGCGGCCGATCTGGTGCTGATGCCCCTGCAGCCGGCCCAGTTCGACCTGGATGCCATTGAGGCCTCCATCGACATGGTGAACACCTGCCGTGTGCCCTATGTCGTCTGCATCAACAGCGCTCCGGCTCGGGACAACAGCGCCGTGGTGGCAGATGCCGTGGCCGTGCTCGCCGAGTTCCAGGCCGAGTTGGCCCCTACGGTCAGCAGCCGAGTTGACTTCCGGCACTGCCTTCCGAGAGGGTTGACTGCCGGCGAGTACAAGCCAGGAAGCAAGGCCGCTGCTGAGATTGCGGCCCTTTATGACGACATGGTAACACGTCTCCATGTCTCCACTGCGAAGGATGCTGCCTGATGGCTGTGCGACCATCTCTTGCCCCGCCTGTTCGCAAGGCCGCGCTGCTCCCTAATCCGGCGGAGACGCCGGCGCGGAGCGGCCAGCAGACGCCCTCTCCCGCGCCGGAGCAACCACGGCCGCGCGCTGCCTCCAAGACTCCTCCCAGCCGCGATGGGCGGCGGCCACTCAACGTGTGGGTGGATGCGGATACCAAGAGGCGCTTTGACCTGCTGGTGGCCGACGAGGGTACGTCAGGACAGGCGCTGTTGCTGGAGGCGCTGAACATGCTGTTTCAGTCGCGGAAGCTAGGGCGCATCGCGTCTTAGGAGCGCGACTTCATGTCTCCATGGTTACATGCATACATGGAGATATTGCTTATCTACTGTTTCCTGACGGGCGTGCGAAGGTACTTAAGAAGTTTCTTTCGAAGCGATTCGAAGCTCTCCATACTCACGGTACCCTGTAGAAGCTTTAATCCATCCTCATCCCATTTAAATTCCGGATGATATTGAGGGTGCCGGGCATAGAAAATTTTCAGTATTTCTTCTTTGTTATCGAAATTTTCTTCAATTGATTTCATATGCATTCTATTTTCATTATGGATTTTACTGTAAATATATTTTATATTTATTGATTCCTTCAGAAGGTTATCACTTTCATATATACTGAGAATGCTGATGCCTTCATTTAATTTTTTGCAAAGTTCTTCTGCATTATTCATGCTATCTATGCATATCTGTTTAGATTTATTGTAATAATTTACAATTTCTATTGTGGACATATTCCTTCTGGGATCTGGATAAATTAAGTACCTATCTATTATTCGGATTGCTATTATTGCTTCATTGAGTGTCAACAGGCACTGCTCGGCCACCTCCATTGATCGCCTGCCGGCGGCCTCATGCTTCCAATTCTCGACGCTTTTGAGCGCGCCCCTGACAGCAATTTTCGCCGCTACGATAGTGCCAACTATCGTTGCTCCGCCCTGGATCAGGGCGGACAGCACAGCAGAAGAGACTTCGTCAGCCATTCTGAATCCGGAGAAGAAAGGTTTGATAGTGAAGCAGATGACAGCAGCGCTGTGCCGACACTCTGACCTTATGCGAGCCTCCTAACAGGGACCAGCACCTCGGCAAGCACGTTCGATGGGTCAGTCATGCCGCTTCCTGCACGGAATCGATATTCCCCCGCACCGTCCGGAACGTCAGAGCTACACTTCGGGATTGATCAGCCACCTGCGCTCACCGTGCAGGTCCTCCCAGAGGTTCACGAAGCCGCTCTGATGAGTCGGCGCTTCACGCTACCGGCTCATGTCTAGCTCGGCTCCTTCAGCCTGAGCGTCTTCCTCAATGATGTCGTGCAGGCGCTGGATGCGCGGCATCATGGCTGGCGCTCAGATATCAGGGGGCGCAGGCCCTTCAGCTTCGCCAGTTGCAGCGCCTCGTCGCGCACCAGCATGTCGAGCGCGTCCTCGGCCAGGAGCTGGCTGCCGGCCAGCCTGCCCCTCGCCCAGATCAGCACCGCCAGGCGCTGCTCGGCCTGGTCGATGGCGCGCTGCCGGCGCGGCGGCACTAGGCCCGCCTTACCGGCGCCGGTCATCCAGCGCCTCCTGCTGCTGGAGCTGCTGGCGGATCCAAGCCGCGACGCGCCGCTCGGCAGGGATCTCGGCTGCCGCGGCGGTATCCTGACGGAAGCCGCCCAGGCGGCTCTCGCGGTAATCGGCCAGCGCCTCGGTGCGCTCGGCGTGCCGGCGCACCTCCTGCAGGATCGGCGGAGGGGGAGGGGGCGCATCGGTCACCGGCGCCTCCGCAGCTCGGCCAGCGCGACGTAGCGGCTGCACAGGCCCAGCGCCTTCATCACCGCCGGCGGCACGCCTGGCTTGTGCCCGCCGGTGACGTCCGTCACCTGCGAGGTGGTGAGGGGGCAACCCGCCGCCGTACGCTGTTTGGCGTACGCTGTTTGGCGTACGCGGTCGGCCCGCCGGCCTCAGCCACCAGCCGGCGCAGCAGGTTGCGCACGTCGAACACGTCGAGCAGCGCAGGGCCGGCAGGGCCAGCCTCCACCCAGGCCCAGGTCTGCGAGAGAGCGCCGATGCCCGGCAGCGTGTCGCCAGCAGGCAGCAGGCGGCCTGGTGCAGAGAGTTACAGCGCGGTCACCGCCGCACTCGCCACAGGCGTGTCGGCGCGCACCAGGTGCCAGCCTACGCCGTGGCAGAAGGAGAGCAGGTCGCCGGCGCGCAGCTGCGCCAACAGCAGCGCGGTGTCGTCGAGCAGGGCAGGGGCGGCGCGCGCCGCATGCTCGAGCCGAAGCGCACCCATCAGGCGCTCTCCAGCGGCGCCGCGAGCGACACCGCCAGATCGTTCAGCGCGGTGCGCCCGGGCCGGCTGAGGGCGACCACCACGCTGCGCCGGTCGCGCGTATCAGGCTGGCGCACTACCAGCTGCGCGGCGGTGAGGGAATCGATCGCACGGGTGATGGCGGGCTTCGACAGGCGTAGCGCCGCCGCCAGGCCGCGCACCGTGTGTGGCCCCTCGGCGGTGCCGAGGTGCAGCAGCACCGCCAGTTGGCGCTGCGTCAGTTCGGCCGGAAGCGGCGAGGCAGCGCCGACCAGCGCCGCCAGGGTGCGGGCGAGGGTACCGAGTGAGAGCCCGTGCCAAGGCACCTGCTGCACACGGGTGTCCGGGCGGGGCGCCGTGATGGCGGGCGCGGCGAAGTCGAGCAGGCTGAGGGCACCCATCAGGCGGCCTCGCCCATCAGGAAGAGCAGGTCCTCGAGGTGGTGCGCGTGCCCGTGGTGGGTCGCCACCAGTTCGTGGAACAAGCCGGCCTCGCGGGTCAGCGCGCCGGCGCGCGCCTCGGCGGCTTCGGCCTGGACGCGGATGTAGGTGAGCGCAGCGCGCAGGGTCGGCGCGGCAGGGCGTATCAGGTTGATGAGCAGAGTGGCGGGGGGTGGCGCCTGGGCGGCAGCAGGTGCGTCGGTGCTCCCAGGCAGGAGCGGAAGGGTGGTCACGGGGTTTCTCCTCACTCAAGCGTGAGAAAAATAGTGGGTAAATCCCACACCACGTCAATGAATAATGTGGGTTTTTCCCACACAACATTCATGCTTGGCTGCTCGTCCTTTTTGTCACGTCGAAGGATCGGAACGGGTGGACCGAAGCAAGGTCAGGTAGGCATCTCGCTGCTTAGAATCTAACCCACGCCAAAGCCTCAACAGCTCCCGCTCGTCATCACGAGACACCGCCTCGAAGCCTACATCGTTGTTCCCTGTGCGCAGAAACGAATCCACTGGCGTCTGGAAAAACACGGCAAGCGCCTCCAACAGTTGGCGGCCTGGCGCGTCCTCTCCACTCTCCACTTTGCTGAGATGCGAGCGGGACACGCCTAGCTCTGCAGCAAGCTGGACCTGGGTAAGGCCGCGAGCACGCCGCATAGTTCTCACAATGTTCTTGCCTTGCATAGAGGAATCGTGGACCTTTGTTGAAAGGCCTGGGCGGGTTTCGCCCACATCTCTGATTGACCGAAAAGTGGGAAATGCCCACATTGTTGAATATGAGCCGTTCACCTCTTCCAGACTCTCCTGTCCAGGATGCGATTGCTGCTGTTGGAGGAGTGACCAAGCTCGCCAGGGCTCTTCGACTGCACCACTCGTCCATCATCGGCTGGGACAGGACGGGCCGCATTCCTGCTGAGCGTGTTCCGGATGTCGAGAAAGCCACAGGAATTCCGCGTCACATTCTCCGGTCCGACTTATGGCCTGCTCCAGCAGAGCATGAGGCGATAAGCAAAGCAGCGGCAGAAGCTGGCACCATGTCCAGCAAGAAGCCGGAGCTGGCGTGATGCGCCATTGGACCCTCTTCATTGGCCTGCTGGGAGCGGCGACCACACCAGCTGTAGCAAGCCTGCCCGCGGTAACCTCCTGGACGGCTCACGCGCGGCATCGCTTAGCCCTCCTTCCGCCCTGGCGGAGCGGTGAGCGGGCGGCGTGGCGGCGATCCACTTGGCTTACGCCATGGCCGCGCGATGGTAACCGCCAGCGCCGCCATGGCCACGGTTCAGGCCAGGGATAGGTCGCCCACCACCACCGCATTCGTTCCCAACCCTATACCCCCGCGCGCCTAAGCGTGCAGGCCCAACCACAATGAAGCGCCAGAAAGGCCTGACCAAGAGATGCCCCGCCCGACCTCATCACGGCCGACCTGCGTCTGCCACTGCAACCCTACCGGGCATCGTTGTCAGCCCACTCTCGCGCGTGGCTTGGGCGCTGCCAACCGAAGGCGGTCCTGATGCTGGACACGTCGATGGCCACTGAGGACCTAGCGCTCAAGCTGCGCTCCCGGCTGCTCATCGAGCGCGTGGGCGGGTTGGATGCAGCCGCGTCCTGCACTCGCGTCAGTCGGTCAGTGCTCAGCGGCTACCAAAGCCCACACATCAACCAATGGATGCCCGCCGACATTCTCCGGCGGCTGGAGCAGGTTGCCGAGGCGCCGCTTGTCACCGAGGAGCTGGCGCGGATGGCCGGCTACGTCCTAACACGCCCGGACAGCGCCGCGCGTGGCAGCGTGCCGCAGCTCTTGGCCAAGGTGGGCCAGGAATGCGCCGAGCTGCACGCCGCGTTTGCCGAAGGCATTGCCGATGGGGTGCTGTGTGAGGCAGATCGCGTCGCCATTGCCCGCGAAGCCTCGCATGTCCTGCGCAAGGTAAGCGACCTGCTGGCCGTGCTCGATGCGCGCCCGGGCTCGATCCCGCTCCAGGGGCCCACATGATCATCCCCTTCGCTGAGATCTCACCCAGGCACCCCCGCCTGAACGGTGAGCGGCAGCCCGCCGTCGATGGCCCACCGGGTGGGGTCGGCGGTGGGCGCCTGAAACGCGCCTTCGCCCCGCAGCCAATCCTGGCCGCGGGGCGGGGTCACCGCCGCGGATCCCGCCAGCACCCCACACGAAAAAGAGGCGCCCCGGATGCAAGCCGGCGCGCCTCGTTGTCTGGTCTTCTGGAGATAGCGCATGAGACCGCATCCACACCGTGAAAGCAAGTCCCCGCGGCCTCTCCTGAGGCTGTCTCGTGCAGCTGTGATCTTCCATTCCCTGTCGTGCAGCACAGCGCTTTCTCGCAGCATCGCCGCGCGCCCGGCGACAGCGTCGGAGGTCTGACCATGTCCCGCATCCGCAGCCTGCATCCGGGCTTCTACACCGACGAGGCCGTCATGCAGCTGACCCAGGAGGCGCCGCTCGCCATCCTGCTGCTGCAGGGCCTGTGGAACGAGGCCGACGACCGCGGCGTCTTCGAGGTCAAGCCGCTCACCCTCAAAGCCAAGATCCTCCCCGTCGTTGATGCCGACGTGCCGGCCTTCCTGGCGCTGCTCGAGCGGCTGAACTGCATCCGCCGCTTCACGGCCGAGGGCCGCGCCTATGGCGCCGTGCGCAATTTCTGCCGCTACCAGCGCCCCAAGAAGCCGCAGTACCGCCACCCCCTGCCCGAGCCGCTGCACGCCTATGTCGCCTTCGCCGGCAGCCCCGCGCCCGGCGCCGAGGCCCTGGCCGAGGAGGAGCCGCCGCCCTCCAGCGGGGTGGAGCGCGCGCCCACCCGTTCCACACCGCAGGAGGACCGCTTCCCCAGCGCTTCCCCACCGGTGGAGAACCGGTTCCCCATTGGTGGGGAAAAACCTCCGCAGAGGGAGGATGGAGGAGGGAGGAGGGAAGAGATTCCCGTTCCTTCGCTTTGCTCAGGAACGCCGCCGGCTGCGCCGGCCGCGCCAAGGCCAGTCGAGCGGGATGTGCGGGAGGAGGTCGACACTGAGGGGCTGGCGCTGCTGCGGCGGCTGACCGGCAAGCCGCTGCGGCCCGCCCGCGCCCTGCTGGGCAAGCTCGCCCAGACGGCGCGAGACGATGCCGCCCTGCTGCTGGCCGTGCTGCGCCAGGCGGCCGAGGAGCGTCCGCACGAGCCGGTGGCCTGGCTCTTCGGCGCCATCGAGGCCCGTCTCCGGCCGCCGCAGGACGCGCCAGCCGACGCAGCCCCCGTGCCGCCGTTGCGGCGCGACGGCGATGGCCTGCTGCCGCAGCAGCGCGAGCGGGTCGAGCGCTACCTGCGCTTCGTCCAGGCCGGCGCCGCGGCCGGGCACCAGGAGCGCCTGCGCATGGAGGGCTTCCTGCGCACCCACGACCTGCCGGCCTGGCAGGTGGCGCAACGCACCCTCGCCGGGCTGGGGCTGGCCGTCGCCGCATGACCCACCACGCCCCTGGCGCGCAGATCCCCGCCTGGCCGCACGCTGGAAGCGCCGTGATCGCATTTCCCGCTATCCGGGATCACGAGAGCGTGATATCGCTCGCCGTGGCGGAGGTCGGGGGTCCGACGCCAGAGGTTCGGTTGTCCTACTCGCCTGCCGCCCTGCCGCGTCCAGCGCCGCAGGGTTCCTCGCCCGCCGCAGCGGGCCGCGTCCGGCGCTCCAAGCGTTCCGAGGGCGCCTTTCCCGAGCGCCTCTGGGCGCGCCGGGTCTCCCGCATCTGGCGCCGCGTCCAGGCCGCCCTGCTGGCCGAGCCGCCGGTCCCGCCGCAGCCCGGCGCCATCCTGCCCACCGCGCATCGCCGGCCGCCCGCGCCGGAGCCTGCCGTGGCCGATCCCGGCCGCGCCGCCCGGCTGCATGCGCGCGCCGCGGTGCTGCTGGCGCTGGCCGACCGGCAGCGCCTCGAGGCCCTGCAGGCGAGCGACCTGCGCGCCGCCCAGGCCCGCCTCGCCGCGCGGGCCGGCATCCTGCAGGACGATGCCGGGGCGGAGGGCGAGGCACGACGCCGCGCCGAACTGGATCCGCTCCAGGCGCTGGCGCTGACCGCGCGCCAGGCGGAGGCCGCGGCCACGCTGCAAGCGCTGTGGCGCGACGCGCTGCCGGCGCTGTGCTGTCCGCAGGGCTGGCGCAGCGGCGGGCGCGGCGGGCGGCATCTGAGCGAGGCGGAGCTCGCGCAGGCCGGCGAGGCCTGGCGGCAGTACCAGGCCTGGATGGCGCTGCTGCACGCCGATTGCGGCGCAGAGGTCGCCGCGGCGCTGCTGGCGGTGGTGATCCAGGGCGAGCCGCACCCGGCCGCCGGCCGGCTGCCGGCGGCGCTTGAGTACCTCGCCGCGCATCTGGGGCTCGCCTGATGGGCCGCGCCCTGCCCCGCGCTTCCTCCACCCCGAGCTTCCGAGACGCGCCCGAGGGTGCGTCAGCGGGCGCGCGGCCCTTCCCCTCCGTCGAGGAGGCCTGGCTCTGGACCATGGCCGCGCTGATCGCGCGCCGGGACGGTGCCGCGCGGCCTCTCCGGGTGGCGGAGGCGGCCGCGCGCCCGGGCCGGCCAGAGGACGTGCTGCGCATCCTCGACCGGCTGTACCGCCAGCGGCGGGTGACGCTGGCGCATCTCGTGGTGCTGCGCCGCCAGGGCGAGCACCAGGCGGTGCCCACGCCGCGCCGCGCGGATGGCGAGGCGCGGCTGTGGCGCGAGGCCATGGCGGCACTGGCCGGGCCGCTGCGCCGCATCGGCCTGGTCGAGGACCGGCCGCCGGAGGCGCTGACGGTAGCATCGCCCACCGGCGGCACGCCCCTCTGCCTCGCCGCGGATGCGGCTTTGCAGCCTGAACACTTCGTCAAACGACCGTTTGGAAGTGTTCAGCGCCGCCGCGTGCCGGCGCCCTTCGTGGTGGTGCGCAGGACGGCCAGGAAGGGCCGCCAGGGCGCGCGGGGGCCATCCACCCCTGCACAGCCCCTCATGGCCGCTCAGCCGCCTGCGGGTGCCCTACAGGCGGGTGTAACAACGGCGGCAACGGACGTTTGCCGATGTCACACCCCTTCGTCCGAGGCTACGCCTGATGGCAGGCGCTGGGAGCCACTCCGCTGGCCGCTGGGCGGCCTGGAGGCGGCACAGCGCCACCACGCCCCAGCAGTGCCAGAACCGTCCTGAGCGCCACGCTGAGGGCCGGATCCGGCCGGACCGGACCCCTTCCCCCCCACCCCCCTGTTTGGGTCCTTCCTGGAGGGGGGGTGGGGCGCGGGCCGTTTCCCCCCGCGCATCCTCCCCAGCCAAGGGGGGCAAAATCCTGTCCGCACCTGTCCGCACTGTCCGCACCCCGCAGCCCAGGACCGCCAAGCCTTTGACGTCGCGACAGATTGCTTCCCCTGCGCTGCGGACACTGGCTGCGGACAGCGCGGACATGTCCGCACCCGGCTGTCCGCACTGTCCGCACCCGCCGCTGTCCGCAGCGCCAGCCATCCAGGAGCCTCCGCATGAGCCGCCCCCAAACCCCGCTCCGCCGCAGCGCGCGCGATGCCGCGCCGCAGAGCTTCGCGCATCTCTCCGGCGCGCCCGTGCCAGAGGCGAGCGCCGCGGTGCGCAGCGCCCGCATCCAATCCAGCTGGGATCGCGCCCTGGCGCGCGTCTCCGGCCGCACCCCCGCCCGAAAGGATCCCCGGTGAGCAACACCGCCCCCACAATGCTCTACCATGCCCTGCTGGCCGCGCACGCGGCCGGCGAGCCTGTCACCCCGGCCGCCATCCACGCCGCCATTGCGGAAGCCACGGCGACCCTTCCCGCTGCCCAGGAGGCGGCCAGCGCGCTCGAGGCGCGCCGCCGCGCCGTGCTGCTCAGCGCTGGCGAGGCCGAGCTCGAGGCGATGGAGCGCGAGCTCGCCGCGCAGCGGCGCCAGGCCGAGCAGCTGCAGGTGGCCCTGGAGACGCTGGTCGGCCTGCTGAGCGCGGCCGAGGCGCGCGAGGCGGAGGGCGAGGTGGCGGCGCTGGCCACGGCCTTTGCCGGCCGCCAGGCGGCGCTGGAGGCGCATTGGAAGAAGGCCTACCCCGGCGCGCTGGCCACGCTGCGCAAGCTGCTGGCGCTGGAGGCCGAGGCGGAGGCTGCCTTTGAGGCCTGGCGGCGCGGGCGCGCGGCGCTGGTCCGGCAGCGGCCGGAGGCGGAGGAGACGCTGCCCCAGGCGGAAGGTTTTCCGAGCCTGGTCACGGGCGGGACGCTGCTGCGGCGGATGGTGATGCTGCCCGACGCGACGGGACGGCTGCGCAGCGCGGAGGCGATCCGCCTGCCCTACGAGCCGCACGTCCACAACAACGGCGTGGCGCAGAGCACCAGGCTGGACGATATGGAGGCCGACGCGGCGCGGCGTCGGGAGCGGCAGAAGGCCGAGGAGGAGCACCAGGCCATGCTGCGGCGGAAGGCCGAGCACTTCGACCGGCCTCGCGACAACGAAGTGCGCCGGCAGCAGAACTGGGACCAGATGGTCGCCCGGCAGGAGACCTGACGCCACGGGCCACGCGGCGGCCTTGAACCCCACCAGGGGGCGGCATAAGTTACATGTAACTTACGCCGGAGGCTGCCATGCCTGTCCCTCTTCGCCAACGTGTCCAGAAGCGCCGGGATGCCCTGCGGGCCGCCGGGCTGCGGCCAGTGCAGATCTGGGTTCCAGACACCCGCCAGCCTGGCTTTGCGGAGGAGTGCCGCCGGCAATCGCGCATCGTCGCGGCAGCGGATGCGGCCGATTCCGAGCTCGACGGGTTCCTCGATGCAGCGCTGACCGATCTGGACGATGAAGGGTGAGACGAGGGGACCTGATGACGGTCGCCATCGCCGGTGACTTCGGCAAGCCACGCCCGGCGCTGGTGATCCAGGCAGATCAGTTCGATCAGACCGGCACGGTGACAGTGCTGCTGATGTCGGGAACGCTGGTGGACGCGCCGCTGATCCGGCCCACCGTGCAGCCGAGCCCAGCAAACGGCCTGCGCAAGCCCTCGCAGATCATGGTGGACAAGGCCATGAGCGTGAAGCGCGACAAGCTCGGCATGCCGTTCGGCCGGCTTGAAGACGACGTCCTGTTGTCAGTGACCCGCTCACTTGCCGTGTTCCTCGGCATCGCCTGACGGCAGGGTACGAACAGGCTTCCAGATAAACAGATTGCAGAAAACCTAAGAGGCTGGCTGGAAACTCATGCGGAACGACCGAGGCGCCTGACGAGGAGCATAACGGCGGCGGCGTAGAGGAAGGCCTCGGCGGAAGCGATCGTGCGTTCGAAATCCTTGGCCAGCCTGCGGTTGCGGTTCAACCAGGCGAAGGTCCTCTCCACCACCCAACGCCTCGGCTGTACGGCGAAGCCGATCTGGCTTTTGGGTTTGCGGATGATCTCGGGCGTGATGCAGGTCGCCTTGGCGACGCGCTCTCCTGCGTAGCCGCTGTCGGCGAAGACCCTCTCGATGAAGGGGAAGCGCTTGCGTGAAGCCTTCAAGGTCGGCACAGCACCGTCCCTGTCCTGGATGCCCGCGGAATGACTGCGCAGCACCAAAGGGCGTCCGGCGGTATCGACCATGATGTGCCGCTTGCGGCCCTTGATCTTCTTTCCCGCGTCATAGCCGCGCGGGCCTCCGGCCTCGGTGGTCCTGACGCTCTGGCTGTCGATCACCGCGGCACTGGGGCTGGCGTCTCGGCCTGACCTTTCCCGCTCC
>NZ_JCACVY010000072.1:0-19522 GCF_058833935.1 Roseomonas sp. TS2
AGGCAGCCAGCACGATGAAGGAGATGACGAACAGGATGAAGCCCAGCCCCAGCAGGGCGGAGAGCTTGAGGCTGCCGAGTTCGCTCTCGCCGAACTCCAGCGCGACCACGGAGGCGATGGTGTTGCCCGGGCCGAACAGGCTGGTGGAGATGCGGTTGGCGTTGCCGATGACGAAGGTGACGGCCATGGTCTCGCCCAGGGCGCGGCCGAGGCCGAGCATGATGCCGCCCACCACCGAGACGCGGGTGTAGGGCAGCACCACGCTGCGCACCACCTCCCACTGCGTGCAGCCGAGGCCGTAGGCGCTCTCCTTGTAGACGGGCGGCACGGTCTCGAACACGTCGCGCATGGTGGCGGCGATGAAGGGCAGCACCATGATCGCCAGGATCAGCGCGGCGGTGAAGATGCCGGTGCCGAAGGGCGGGCCGGCGAAGAGGTTCTCCAGCACCGGCAGCGTGCCCAGCGTGTCGATGATGAAGGGCTGCAGGGTCGTCGACATGAAGGGGACGATCAGGAAGAAGCCCCACATGCCGTAGATGATGGAGGGCACCGCCGCCAGCAGCTCCACCGCCGTGCCGACCGGGCGCTTCAGCCAGGCGGGCGCCAGCTCGGTCAGGTAGAAGGCCACGCCGAAGGCCAGCGGCACGGCCATGATCAGCGCCAGCACCGCGGTGACGATGGTGCCGTAGATGGACACGCCGGCGCCGAACACCTCCTGCACCGGGTCCCACTCCGTCGAGGTGACGAAGCCGGGGCCGAAGGTGCGGAAGGCCTGCAGCCCACCCAGGAACAGCTCCAGGATGATGGCGCCGAGCAGCAGAAGCACGAGCACGCCGGCGCTGCGGCAGGCGGCGGCGAAGATGGCGTCGCCCAGCGCGCCGGAGCTTCGGCCCCGGCGCAATTCATGCGTGGGTGGCGGCGCCGTCTGGGCGGAGAGGGTTGCAGCCTGCTGCAAGGGGATGCTCCGGAAAGCGGGTTTGCGGGGCGGGATAGCGCCCGGCCCGGCTTGCGGGAAGCGGGCGGACCCTTCCGGAACCGCCCGCCCTGGTCTCGTCCGCTCGTACTGGCCGGATTAGTTGGCCGGCCAGACCGGCTTGCCGTCCACCTTCACCTCGGCGGCCCAGGCGGCGCGGATGGCGCTCTCCACCGTCTCCGGCAGCGGGATGTAGTCGAGCTGCACGGCCATCTGGTCGCCGTTCTTGAACGCCCAGTCGAAGAACTTCATCACGTTCTGCGCCCGGTTCGCGTCCTGCGGGTTCTTCGGCAGCAGGATGAAGGTGGGCGAGACGATCGGCCAGGACTTGTCGCCCTGGGTGTCGATCAGGCTGGCGGCGAAGTTCGGCGTGGACCAGTCGGCATTGGCGGCGGCGGCCTGGAAGGCCTCCGGCTCGGCCTGGACGAAGTTGCCGGCCTTGTTGCGCAGCTGGGTGGTGACCAGCTTGTTCTGCGCCGCGTAGGCGTGCTCGACATAGCCGATGGCGCCGCGCACGTTGCGCACCGTGCCGGCCACGCCCTCATTGCCGCGGGCGCCGGTGCCGGCGGCCCACTTCACCGAGGTGCCGATACCGACGCGCTGCTTGAACTCGCTGGAGACGGCCGAGAGGTAGGAGACCCACACATAGGTCGTGCCCGAGCCGTCGGCGCGGTAGACCGGCGCGATCGCCAGGTTCGGCAGATTCAGCCCCGGGTTCATCTCGACCAGCTTGGGGTCGTTCCACTTGGTGATCTTGCCCAGGTAGATCTCGGACAGCAGCTCGCCCGTCAGGCGCATCTGGTGGTCCTCGACGCCCGGGATGTTCACGATGGCGACGAGGCTGCCCATGGTGGAGGGGAACTGGAGCAGGTTGTGCTCCTGCAGCTGCTCGGCCGTCATCGGCGCGTCAGAGGCGCCGAAATCGACGGTGCGGTTGCGGATCTGCGCCTGGCCGGCGCCCGAGCCGACGGACTGGTAGTTGAGCTGGATTCCCGCGCCTTCCTTCGCCGCCTCGCCCCACTTCTGGTAGAGCGGGTTGGGGAAGCTCGCGCCCGCCCCGGTGATGGTCGCCTGCTGCGCGTGCGCGGTCATGGACAGGCCAAACGTGGCCACAACGCCAGCCGCCAGGGCCAGAAGTCGATTGCTCACCATATCTCTCCGTTCTTGCGTCCGGTCCTGGCCGCGCAGGGCACGGCGGGGGGCCGGTTCGGTTGGACGCCTTCTAGGCCCGGGGCACGACGACTCTATTTCATATTTATGAAGGTTCGATGACAGGCCGGGCGCTTCACACTGCCCTCAACCCCTGAAACTCTTGCCCTGGCGGCTGGTTGTTCGGGCCAGCATGCCGCATCCACAACGTGCCAGGGGCCCGCGGTCACACCGGTGGACAGCCTGGCCTGGCCCATCGAAGGAAACCCATGGCTCTCCATACGCCATGGGTATCCGGGCTTTTGCACGTCCGCAGGAAGCATCCCGGCTCCGCACCCGCAGGCCCGCTGCCGGCGCGTCGCGGCCCGCCGGCGCGGCTGCCGCAATCCCCTCACATCCGGCGCCGCCTTCCTCGTCGCCCGAGAACCGATCCGAGAACCGCCGATGAGCCAGCAGCCTTCCGCCCCTCCCGCGGCCGTGCAGCCCCGCCAGCCGGGGCGGGAATGGGCGATGGACCCCGCCCCCCGTTCCGCCATGCGCGACTACCGCGCCGCCGGGAAGCTGGCCGGCAAGGTCGCCCTCATCACCGGCGGCGACAGCGGCATCGGCCGCGCCGTGGCGGTGGGCTTTGCCAAGGAGGGCGCCGACATCGTCATCGGCTACCTGGAGGAGCACGAGGATGCGCGGGAGACGGAGCGGCTGGTGAAGGAAGCAGGCCGCGAGATCCTGCTCTGCCATGGCGATATCGGGGATCCGGCGGTGGCCGGGCGGCTGGTGGCCGAAACCGTCGCGCGCTTCGGCCGCATCGACATCCTGGTGAACAACGCCGCCGAGCAGCATGTGCACCACGACTTCGCCAGCATTCCGGTGGACCAGGTGGAAGCCACCTTCCGCACCAACATCCTCTCGCAGTTCTGGGTGACGCGCGCGGCGCTGCCGCACATTCCGCGCGGCGGGTCCATCATCAACAGCACCTCCGTCACCGCCTATCACGGCAGCCCGACGCTGATCGACTATGCCGCCACCAAGGGGGCGATCGTCGCCTTCACCCGCTCGCTCTCCATCGCCCTGGCCGAGCAGGGCATCCGCGTCAACGCGGTGGCCCCGGGCCCGATCCGCACGCCGCTGATCCCGGCCACATTCGATGCGGAACGCATGGAGAAGCACGGCCAGTCCGCCCCCATGGCTCGCCCCGGCGAGCCGGATGAGGTGGCGCCGTGCTACATTTTCCTCGCCGGGCCGGATGCGTCCTACATGTCCGGGCAGGTTCTGCACCCGAATGGAGGCACCGTGGTCAATGGGTAGTCGCGGCAAGAGGGGGGACAAGGATCAGGGGAAAGCCGGACGCCATCCCGGTGCGGCGCTTCCCGGGTGATCAAGATCGTCTCGCGCCTGCCGCGGGCCGGAGGTGTCATCTCCAGCCAGCTCGTGGCGCTTGGCTGCGCGTTGGCGGGCATGCTGGCATGGGAGGCCGCCGAGGCCCTATGGCCCGGCACCCATGGCCCGGCCCTGCTGCTGCCGGCCATCGCCCTTGCCGGCGCCGTCGGTGGCCGTCCGGGCGGGGTGGGTTGCGTGCTGTTCCTGTCCCTGCTCACGCTCGGGGAGGAACTGGCCCTTGGGCATGGAACCCTGTCGGGCGGGGAGGCGCTGACGCTGCTGGCGGCGGGCCTGCTGGTGGCACTGGTGGCTGGCGAGCTGCGCCACGTCACCGACGAGGGAAACCAGCTCCGGCAGGCCCTGCACGAGATGGAGGCGCTGGGCCAGGCAGGCCGCTGGAAATGGAACGCGGCCAGCCAGACCATCAGCCTCTGCGCCAGCGCCTGGCGCGTGCTCGGGCGTCCCGCCGGCACGGGGCCCGTCTCCCTGGGGCAGTTGCACAACCACCTGCACCCCGATGATCTGGAGGCCTTCCGGCAGGCTGGCCGCGATCTGGAGACAGCGCCGGTCGAGGTGGTGTTCCGCCTGCTGCCCGGTGCCACGGGCGAGACGCGCGCCCTTCTGCTGCGCGGCCGGCCCGCCGGGCCGGGGGAAGCCGCCGGCGTGCTGATGGATGTCACGGCGCAGCACAGGGCGGAACAGGACTGGGCCCGGGCCGTCGCCCGCCATGAACGGCTCTACCGGGAATTGACGCACCGGGTGAAGAACAACTTCCAGCTCGTCTCCAGCCTGCTGCGCCTCCAGGCCCGGCGCACCCAGCCGGAGGTGAAGGCGGCACTGGAGATGGCGGGCGAGCGCATCCAGAGCATGGCGGCGCTGCACGAGGCGCTGCATCAGGCTGGCGACGCCGGGAGCGTCCCGCTCGATCGCTATCTGGAAACCTTCGCCCACTGGATCATCCGCCACTGGATGGCGCGGCGGCCGGTGGTCCTCCATGTGGAGACGGTTCCGGCATCGCTCAGCAGGGACCGTACCCTGCCTCTCGGCATGGCCGTGGCGGAGATGGTGAGCAACGCGCTCCGCCATGCCTTCCCGGAGGGGCGGCACGGAAACATCCACCTCCGCCTCGAGCGCGAGGAGGACATGCTGGTGCTGAGTGTCGAGGATGACGGGGCGGGCATGGACGCGCTGGCGGCCATGCGGTCCGCCGGGTTCGGCATGACGCTGCTGCAATCCTGCGCACGCCAGCTGGACGGGGACCTGCTCACCGAGCACCGTCCCCGGACCCGGTTCAGCCTGCGCTTCCCGGAGGCAACGCCGGACTGAACGGGACGGGCGATGCCGGTGTCTCAGCCGCCCTTTTTCGTGTTTTCCGTGTCTTCCTTCTCAGGCTCCTCCCAGCCGACCGTCTGCGTCGGGCTGGACTGGGACGGCGGGTCGCTGGCCGGAAAGGTGTCCTCCAGGGCCTTCTCCAGCTCCTGGTCGTTCTGGCGGGCGTCCTTGCCCTGGGTCACGGGCTGATGGGGCGGGGAGCGGGTTTCCGGCGAGGCCATCGCGGTTCTCCTTGGATCTGTCAGCCGGGCCTGCGTGCCGGCATTCAAGATGAGCAACCCTCGGCGGCCGGGCCGGTTGCATCATCACAGCCCAGGCCAAGGACAGGACCCATGACCGCCCTCCGCCCGGCGGTACCCGGAAAGCTGCTGGAGACCGCCCTCTATGTGCGGGACCTGCGCGCGACACGCTGGTTCTACGAGCACATCCTGGGGCTGGAGTGCCTGCGGGCCACCGACACCTTCTGTGCCCTCGGCATCGGTCCTGGCGTGCTGCTGCTGTTCCGGCGGGGCAGCGCCGCGGCCGCCACCGAGACGCCGGGCGGCCATATTCCGGGGCACGATGCCGGCGGCCGGCAGCACATCGCGCTCGGCGTGGCGGCCGAGACCCTGCCGGCCTGGCGGGAATGGCTGGCGCTGAACGTCGTCGCGGTGGAGGGGGCGGTCTCCTGGCCAGGCGGCGGCCACAGCCTGTTCCTGCGGGACCCGGAAGGACATCTGGTGGAGCTGGCGACGTCCGGCCTCTGGCCAGGGCGCTGAGCGGAACTTCCCTTGCCGGACGACTCTGCCGGAGCGGCGTGCTCAGAAGCCGTCCAGCGGCTGCTCCGGTGCATCGGCCAGATAGGCCAGGACGGCGCGGCCCAGGGCTTCGACATCCTCGACGGTGGTGAATTCGTTCACCGCCTCCTGGCGCTGCCCGGGCCGTGTCAGCCCGCCGACCAGGATCTCCTGCACGCCGGCCTGCTGCACGAAGCCGAAGGCCGACCCTTCCAGGCTGCTCGCGCGGCGGAAGCCATCGGGCGCGAAGCCGAAGCCCCAGCTCAGCGCGCGTTGCCAGCGGGCGCCATGCGGCCCCTCCTCCGGCGCCAGGGCGGCGGGCAGGTGGCGCACCATCCGGCATTCCAGGGCACAGCCAGGAACCTCCAGCCCGGCCATGGCCGCGCGCAGTTCCTCCAGCGCGGCCTCCGCGCCTTCCTCGGGCGTGAAGCGGCGCTGCACGACCACGGTGCAGCGCCGCCGCATGCCGCCATCCGGGCTCATGCTCACGGAGGCGACCGAAAGCTGGGCGGAGAGCTGGATGCCCTCGCCCTCCGGGGCGGCGGGCAGGGTGCTGAGACGCTGCGATACCTGGTGCTGCAGCTCCGCCAGCCGCGCCAGGACTGGCAGGGCGGCCTCGGCATCGGCGGCGCCGTCGATGCGCAGTTCCACCGTCAGCAGTCCCAGCGCCCCGGCCCAGATGCGGGGCGCGGCCATCCCGCCCAGCGACAGGAAATGGCCCCTCACCTCGCCCTGCTCGCAGAGATGGCGCAACACGGCGCCGCTGTCGTCATGGGGGGTGAACAGCAGCACGGGGTCGAAGCGCAGCGGCAGCCCCACCGCATCGGCCGCGCGCAGGGCCGCCCATACGGCGGCGATGGCCCCCTGCCCGCCGCGCGTGCCACAGCCGAAAAGCTGGCTGCCCCGGCGGGTCA
This sequence comes from Roseomonas sp. TS2, assembly GCF_058833935.1. Classification (NCBI taxonomy): domain Bacteria; kingdom Pseudomonadati; phylum Pseudomonadota; class Alphaproteobacteria; order Acetobacterales; family Roseomonadaceae; genus Roseomonas; species Roseomonas sp. TS2. The sequence goes on from NZ_JCACVY010000072.1 coordinate 6,522, forward strand.
GGGCATGGGGAGGGCGCGTCCAGCGGGGATCGGGCGCGGCGACGCTCAGCGGCATGTGGATGGAGCAGACCGGGCGGCCGGTGCGGCGGGCGGCGACAAGGCTGGCCGGGGCGGGCTCCGTCTGCGCGGCCTCATCGCCACGCGCCTCACCCGGCGGGGCGATGCGCCGCAGGTTGAAGCCGAGCGGCGCGAACATCTCCTGGAGGGTCTGCGCCAGGGCGGTATGGGCCAGCGCCGTGCGGGCGGACGGCGCCTCCCCAACGGAGAGATCCAGCCCGACCAGGCGTGCCAGCCCGTCGATCCAGCCGGTGGCGCCCAGCAAAGGCGCGGCGAGGCTCAGCCGGTCGATGGCGAGATCATCCCCAGAATCGAAAGACGTCTGCTCGTGCCACGGCATCAATCCTGCTTCTCCTCGATCCGCCAAACGTCGGCCAGTCCTCCTTCCAGGACGACGAAGCGCCATTCTTTGTCCGTGAAGCTCCGCCTCTAGCAGATATGGAAGCCGGCAGGAGGGAGGGCATCACCTCCGCACAGCAACTTGAACAGGACCAGACCGCCTCAACGAAACTGTGGGCGGCGTCCCCGATCACCGCCGGAAGGGCGCGGGCCGCGGGCGGTGTGCCCTGCCGGCACCGGCTCCACGCGGATATGCGGGTCATCCGCATCCGGCCGGCGGGCCGCGGCGGCGAAGCGGCCGGCGGCATAGGCGGCCACCTCGAACTGCGTCTCCCGACCCAGGATGCGGATGCGGCCGATCTCGTCGCGCGCCACCTGGCCGCGCCGGCACAGGAAGGGCAGCACCCAGCGGGGATCGGCATTGCCGTCGCGCCCCACATTGATGCGGAACCACACGCCTTCCTGCCCCGGGCCGGTCGGGCGCTCGCGCGCCGGGCGGCGCGGCGGGCCGGCCTCCACGGCGGAAAGCTCCTCCGGCGCCGGCAGCGGCGCGCGCAGCACCTTCACCAGCGCGGCGGCGATGGCCTCCGGCGCGGCGCCGCCGTCCAGCAGGGCGCGGGCCACGGCGGTGTCGTCGGCCGAGGGCTCATCGGCCAGCAGGGCCTGGGCCTGGGCGGCCAGCCGCTCGGCATCGCGCGCATGGATCGCCTCGGCGGCCGGCGGCGGGCCCCATTCGGCCTCGACGCGCGCGGCCATCAGCAGCCGCTCGGCCATGCGGCGGCGGCTCGGCGGCACGATCAGCACCGAGGTGCCCTTGCGCCCCGCCCGGCCGGTGCGGCCGGAGCGGTGCAGCATGGTCTCCGGCTCCTTCGGCAGCTCGGCATGGATGACCAGGCCGAGATCCGGCAGGTCGATGCCGCGCGCCGCCACGTCGGTGGCGACACAGACCTGGGCGCGGCCGTCGCGCAGGCCCTGCAGGGCGCGGCTGCGCTCGGCCTGCGAGAGCTCGCCGGAGAGCGCCACGGCGGAGAAGCCGCGCTCGGAGAGGTTGCCGTGCAGCCGCGCCACCGCCGCGCGGGTGGAGCAGAAGACGATGGCGCGCGGGCTGTCGGAGACGCGCAGCAGGTTCACCACCGCCCGCTCCACGTCATAGGGCGCCACCAGCACCGCCTTGTAGGCGATGTCGACATGCTGGCCGCCCTCGCCCTTGGCCTCGATGCGCAGGGCGTCGCTCTGGAAGTTCTCGGCCAGGCGCGCGATCTCGCGCGGCACGGTGGCGGAGAACAGCAGGGTGCGGCGGTCCTCCGGCGCGGCGCCGAGGATCTTCTCCAGCTCCTCGCGGAAGCCGAGGTCGAGCATCTCGTCCGCCTCGTCCAGCACCACGGCGCGCAGCGCCTCGGGGCGGAGGTTGCCGCGGTCCAGGTGGTCGCACAGCCGGCCCGGCGTGCCGACGACGATGTGCGCGCCCTGCGAGAGGGCGCGGCGCTCCGCCACCGGGTCCATGCCGCCGACGCAGCTGACCACGCGCCCGCCGGCCGCGGCGTAGAGCCAGGAAAGCTCGGTCCGCACCTGCAGCGCCAGTTCGCGCGTCGGCGCCACCACCAGGGCCAGGGGGGCGCCGGCGGGCGGCAGGCGCTCCGCCTCGCCCATCAGCTCCGGCGAGACGGCGAGGCCGAAGGCCACTGTCTTGCCCGAGCCGGTCTGCGCCGAGACGAGCAGGTCGCGCCCCGCCGTCTCCGGCTCCAGCACCGCCGCCTGCACGGCGGTGGGCTCGGCATAGCCGCGCTCGGTGAGGGCGCGCAGAAGCGCTTCGGGCATCACAGGAAAAGGCATGTGTTCGAAAGATCCGCCACGGTCGGGTGGTGCGCACCCGGGTCTGGGGCGCTTCCTCTGCGGGATGTGGGCGCGATGGCGCCGCTCACCCGGCAGGATGCCGCGCCTTCTACAGCCTCTGCGCGAGATTTGCACGCCATGGCTGATCACGAGGACGAGCCATGCGTTCAGCGCATGGTCTTATGAGGCGCTTCCATGCTTGCGGTCGGGCTGTGGTTTCTCCATTCTCCGCATCGGAAGGGGAATATGCCTTCCCGCGGGGATTTGACGGATGCAGCTTGCGCCGCGACACCAAGTGCTAAAGCGCCAGGAAGCCGGGCTGCGGGCCGGGAGGGTGAAGCCCTCCGCCGCCGGTCGCTTCGTGGGTCATCCGACCGTGTTGGAGATGCCCGGAGTGCCCATGACCTGTCGAATGCCCCTCTGCTGAACGCCGGATTGCTGACCGCCGGCTGATCCGCCAGGCACGGTGCCGCCGTGCCGCCGCGCCGCGTGGCGCCCTCCTCCCCCGCTTTCACGTCATCGGAACTGCCATGTCTGTTTCTGCCGCCGCGCCGGCGCCGCCGCCCGCGCAGCCCGGGGCCGCAACCGGAGCCGGCCCCGGCCCCGCCATCGACCTGCGCGACCTGCGCCGCCTCTTCACCGGGCGCGGCGCCGCGACGAAGGCGCTGGACGGCGTCTCGCTGCAGGTGGCGCCGGGCGAGATCTTCGGCATCGTCGGCCGCTCGGGCGCCGGCAAATCCACCCTGATCCGCTGCGTGAACCTGCTGGAGCGCCCTGATTCCGGCGCGGTGCGGGTGCTGGGCGAGGACCTGCTCGGGCTGGACGGCACGGCGCTGCGCGAGCGGCGCCGGCGCATCGGCATGGTGTTCCAGCACTTCAACCTGCTCTCCTCCCGCACCGTGGCGGAGAATGTCGCCTTCCCGCTGGAGGTGGCCGGCGTGCCGCGCGCCGAGCGCGCCCAGCGCGTGGCGGAGGCGCTGGCCCTGGTGGGGCTGGCCGACAAGGCGGGCGCCTACCCGGCGCAACTCTCGGGCGGGCAGAAGCAGCGCGTCGGCATCGCCCGCGCGCTCGCCCCACGCCCGCGCATCCTGCTCTGCGACGAGGCGACCAGCGCGCTCGACCCCGAGACGACGCAGGAGATCCTGGCGCTGATCAAGCGGCTGCGCGACCAGCTCGACCTCACCGTGCTGCTGATCACCCACGAGATGGCGGTGGTGAAGGAGATCTGCGACCGCGTGGCGGTGATGGAGCGCGGCCAGGTGATCGAGGAGGGCCGGGTGTTCGACGTCTTCACCCGGCCGCGCCACCCCACCACGCGCCGCTTCATCGCCGACACCATCGGCCATTTCATCCCGCCCGGCACCGTGGCCCGCCTCCCCGCCCCGCGCGAGGGAGAGGAGCGGCGCCTGCTGCAAGTGCTGTTCGCTGGCCCCAACAGCACGCGCGCCGTCATCAGCGAGGCCTCGCGCCGCTTCGCGCTCGACCTCGACATCATCTCGGGCCGCATCGACGAGATCGCCGGCGAGCCTTTCGGGCTGATGGCGCTCGCCGCCTATGGCAGCCCGGAGCAGATCGACGCCGCCACAGCCTGGTTCACCGAGCTGGGCCTGACCGTGACCCCGGTGGACGCCCCGACCCTCCAGACCAAGGCGGAGGCCGCCTGACATGATCCCCTGGCTCACCCCGATGCTGGAGCAGCTCTTCGTCGAGGCTGCCATCGAGACGCTGACCATGGTCGGCGGCGCCGCCGCCATCGCCATCGTCTTCGGCCTGCCGCTGGCGCTGCTGCTGCACGCCACCGACCGTGGCGGGCTGGCGCAGAACGGGCTGGTGAACCGGCCGCTCGGCCTGCTGATCAACGCCGTCCGCTCCACCCCCTTCATCATCCTGATGGTGGCGATCGTGCCCTTCACCCGGCTGGTGGCCGGCACCTCGATCGGCACGGGCGCGGCCATCGTGCCGCTGGCGCTGGCCTCCACGGCCTTCATCGCCCGCCTGTTCGAGACCGCCTTCCGCGAGGTGGACCGCGGCGTGGTCGAAGCCGCCCGCGCCATGGGCGCCACGCGGCTGCAGATCCTGTGGAAGGTGCTGGTGCCGGAGGCGATGCCCGGCCTGATCGCCGCCGTCACCGTCACGCTGGTGAGCCTGGTCGGCTACTCGGCCATGGCCGGCGCGGTGGGCGGCGGGGGCCTGGGCGATCTCGGCATCCGCTTCGGCTACCAGCGCTTCATGCCGGAGGTGATGGCGAGCGTCGTCATCGTGCTGATCCTGTTCGTGCAGGGTCTGCAATCGCTGGGCGACTGGCTGGTGCGCCGCGTCCGCCGCCGCTGACCGTAGACCCGATACAAGAAAGAAGGAGACCGCCATGTCCCTGAACCGCCGCACGCTGCTCGGCAGCGGCCTCGCCCTGCCCTTCCTGGGCAGCCTTCCGGCCCGCGCGCAGGAGATCGGCACGCAGTCCCGCCCGCTGCGCATCGGCGGCACCGCCGGGCCGCACAGCCAGGTGCTGGAGAAGGTGCAGGAGATCGCCGCGCGCGACGGGCTGGTGCTGCGCATCGTCCCGTTCTCCGACTACATCACGCCGAACGCGGCGCTGGCGGCCAAGGACCTGGATGCCAACAGCTACCAGCACCAGCCCTTCCTCGACCAGACGGTGCGGGACCGCAACCTGCCGCTGGTGGCGGTGGGCAAGACGCTGGTCTTCCCGATGGGCGTCTATTCCCGCAAGCACAAGAAGATCGCCGACATCCCGAATGGCGGCCGCATCGCCATCCCGAACGACCCGACCAATGGCGGCCGCGCCCTGGCCCTGCTGGCGGCGAACGGCGCCTTCAAGCTGACCGAGGGCGCCGATTTCCGCGCCACCGTGGCCGATGTGACGGAGAACCCGAAGCGCCTGCGCATCATCGAGCTGGAGGCCGCGCAGATCCCGCGCACGCTGGACGAGGTGGAGGCCGCGGCCATCAACACCAACTTCGCCATCCCCGCGGGGCTGAACCCGGTGCGCGACGCCGTCGCCATCGAGAGCGCCGACAGCCCCTATGCCAACCTCATCGCCGTGCACCGCGACAACAAGGACGCCCCCTGGGTGAAGCGCCTCGTCGCCGCCTACCAGAACGATGAGATCAAGAAGTTCGTGCAGGAGACCTTCCAGGGCTCCGTCGTTCCCGCCTTCTGAGGAGTGGCCGCCATGCTGAACCGTCGTACCCTGATCCTCGCCGGCGGCGCGCTGCTGCTGCCGGCCATCCTCCGCGTGCCGGCCTTCGCGCAGGGCGCGGGCGAGATCGGCACCGCCGCGCGGCCGCTGCGCGTCGGCGTCACCAGCGGCGTTCACGCCCAGGTGCTCGAAGTGGTGCGCGACGTGCTGGCGAAGCAGGGCTTCGTGCTGAAGATCACCGAGTTCTCGGACTTCATCCAGCCCAACGCGGCACTGGCGGCGGGCGAGATCGACGTCAACACCTACCAGCACCAGCCCTTCCTCGACGCGCAGAAGGCGCAGCGCGGCTACGACTTCGTGCCCGTGGGCAAGACCGTGCTGACGGTGATGGGCGTGTTCAGCAAGAAGCACAAGGCGCTGGCGGACCTGCCGAGCGGCGCCCGCGTCGCCATCCCGAACGACCCGACCAATGGTGGCCGCGCCCTGCTGCTGCTGGCCAAGGCCGGCGTGATCGAGTTGAAGTCCGGCGCCGACTACCGCGCCACGGTGGCCGACATCACCGGCAACCCGAAGCGCGTGCGCATCGTCGAGCTGGAGGCCGCCTCCATCGCCCGCAGCCTCGATGACGTGGACGCCGCCGCCATCACCGGCAACTACGCCGTGCCCGCCGGGCTGAACCCGCTGAAGGAAGGCCTGGCCATCGAGGGCACCGACAGCGCCTATACGGTGCTGGTCGTCACCCGCCGCGGCGACGAGGGCAAGCCCTGGGCGCAGACCCTGGCGCGCGCCTATGCCGACCCGGCGGTGAAGGACTTCGTCGAGAAGACCTTCGGCGGGGCGGTCATCGTCGGGGCCTGAAGCCAGGCTTTTGTCGGTTTGGCACAACGCCAAACCGACAAAGTCTTTTTGCTTCTTTTTCTTCAGAAAAAGAAGCTCTTACCTCTCCAATTTCACCACCACGCTCTCGCCGCAGCCTGGCGCGCGGAACCGCGCCTCCGGCAGCCCGGCCTCGGCGAGTGCCGCGCGCAGCCCCTCCACCGGTTCGTCGATGCCTTCCTGCGTCAGCTTGAAGGTGCCGAAATGCATCGCCAGCGCCTCGCGCGCCCGCAGCACCGCGAAGGCACGCACCGCCTCCTCCGGGTTCACGTGCACCACCTGCATGAACCAGCGCGGCGCATAGGCGCCGATCGGCAGCAGGGCGAGATCGATGCCGCCATGGCGCTGGCCGATCTCCTCGAAATGCGCGCCCCAGGCGGAGTCACCGGCGAAGTAGATCCGCCCGCCCGAGGCCGGCTCGATCATGAAGCCGCCCCAGAGGGTGTGCGCCCGGTCGTGCAGGCCGCGCGCGGCGAAGTGGCGGGCCGGCAGGAAGCGCGCCGCGCCACCCCCGGGCAGCGGTGCCTCCTGCCACCAGTCCAGCTCCGCCACATCGCGCATCCCATGCCTCGCCAGGAGCTTCGCATTGCCGAGGCCGGTGAGGATGCGCGGCGCGAAGCGGGCGTGCAGGCGCTTCAGCGTCGGGATGTCGCAATGGTCGTAGTGGTTGTGGCTGAGCAGCACGAGGTCGATGCGCGGCAGCGCCTCGAAAGCCAGGCCCGGCGGCCGCACCCGCTTCGGCCCCATGAAGGAGAAGGGGCTGCACCGCTCGCTCCAGATCGGGTCGGTCAGCATCACCGGCCCGCCATGCGGCTGGATCAGGAAGCTGGCATGGCCGAGGAAGGTGACGGTGGCATGGCCCGGCGGCGGCGCGGGTGGGGCCGGGAAGACGGGGTTCTCCACCCGCTCCGGCCAGGGCGTGCCACCACGCTCGCGCATCAGCCGCCACAGCGCGCCGAAGCTCTGGCCGGGGCGCGAGCCGTCGGGGTTCAGGAACACCTTCCCCTCGCGACGCGCGCCCTGCGGCGGCGGCAGCGGCGCTCCACTCACTCCGGCAGCGCCACGCCGAGCCGCCCGGCGAGGTCGAGGATGAACTGCCAAGCCACGCGCCCCGAGCGCCCACCGCGCGTGACGGACCACTCCACGGCCGCGCGGTGCAGCTCCTCCTGGCTGACGGGCAGCTTCAGCGCGGCGGCATAGCCCTCCACCATGGCGAAGAAGGTGTTCTGGTCGGCATTGTGGAAGCCGATCCACAGCCCGAAGCGGTCGCTGAGGGAGACCTTCTCCTCCACCGCCTCGCCGGGGTTGATGGCGCTGCTGCGCTCGTTCTCGATCATGTCGCGCGGCATCAGGTGGCGGCGGTTGCTGGTGGCGTAGAACAGCACGTTGGACGGCCGCCCCTCAATGCCGCCATCCAGCACCGATTTCAGCGCCTTGTAGTCCTGGTCCTCGCGCTCGAAGGAGAGGTCGTCGCAGAACACCAGGCAACGGCGCGTGCCGCCGCGCAGGATGTTCAGCAGCTCCGGCAGGGTGCGGATGTCCTCGCGCTGGATCTCGATCAGCGCCAGGCTGCCGGGCGTCTCGGCATTGGCGGCGGCGTGGGCGGCCTTCACCAGCGAGGACTTGCCCATGCCGCGCGCGCCCCAGAGCATGGCGTTGTTGGCCGGCAGCCCGGCGGCGAAGCGGCGGGTGTTCTCCAGCAGCAGGCCCTTCTGCCGGTCCACCCCCTGCAGCAGGCCGATCTCCACCGCCGCCACGCGCGGCACCGGCGCCAGCATGGCCGGGCTGCCGCCGTGGGTGGCGGGGTGCCACACGAAGGCGTCGGCCGCGCCGAGATCGGGCCGGGCCGGCGGCGGCGGCGCCAGGCGCTCCAGCGCCGCGGCGATGCGGGCCAGGGTGGGCATCAGAGGGTGGTCGGCGGTGTCGGACAAGCGGGACGCTCCTGGGGCCCTGGCGGGGCGTTCATCGCCCTCGCGGGCGGCAAGGTGTTGACGGCAGGGGCCGGGAGGCTAGTTTCGCCGGCCACACCCGGCAAGACGGAAGCAGCCCCCATGTTCATCTCCCCCGCCTATGCCCAGGACGCAGCCGCCGCCGGCGGTGCCGCCGGCATCGTCATGCAGCTCCTGCCGCTGATGCTCATCTTCGTGGTCTTCTACTTCCTGCTGATCCGCCCGCAGCAGAAGCGCGCCAAGGAGCACCGCGCGATGCTCACCCAGCTGAAGCGCAACGACCGCGTCATCACCGCTGGCGGCATCCTGGGCACCGTGACGAAGGTCAAGGAAGGCTCGGAGGAGGTCGAGATCGAGATCGCGCCGAATGTGCGCATCAACGTGGTGCGCAGCACCATCAGCACGCTGGTGAAGCCGGTGGCCGCCAACGACGTCAAGCCGGCCGCCTGACACCGCGACGCCCACCGTCCAGAGAAAAACCCGGGAAGCACCGCTTCCCGGGTTTTTTTGTCGGACTGCCGTGTCATGGGCGAGACGTCGGGCGCCTTGCTGGGGCGGAGCGGTCCGATCCCGCGCCGGAAGCGGGAACCGCGACTCTGGGCCCTTGCGGTCCGCTTCCGTGCCGCGCCCCCCGTCTCGGCCCTGACCGGCAGCTTGCAGAAAAATCAGGCCGTCTGGCCGGACTTCAGACCGCCGTTGAGCATCAGCTCCTCGACCTTCTCCCAGTTCACCAGCTTGTTCAGGAAGTTGTCGAGGTAGTTCGGGCGGACGTTGCGGAAGTCGAGGTAGTAGGCGTGCTCCCACACGTCGGCGCCGAGGATCGGCGTGCCTTCGCCGGTGGAGACCGGGTTGGCGCCGTTCGGCGTCTTGGTCACCTTCAGCTTGCCGGACTGGTCCATCACCAGCCAGGCCCAGCCGGAGCCGAACTGCGTCACGCCGGCCTGCTTGAAGGCCTCCTTGAACTGCGCGAGACCGCCGAAATCCTCGTTGATCTTGGCGCCGATCTTGCCGGGCAGGCTGTCGCCGCCGCCATTCGGCTTCATCACCTGCCAGAACAGGATGTGGTTCCAGTGCTGGCCGGCCTGGTTCAGCACGGGCAGGCCGTCGGCGCCGGCCTTGCCGGCCTCGGCGACGATCTGCTCCAGCGACTTGCCGGACAGGCCCTTGCTCTCCACCAGGCCGTTCAGCGCGGTGACATAGGCGTTGTGGTGCTTGCCGTGGTGCAGCTCCAGCGTCTCCTGGCACATGCCGGAGGCGGCAAGGGCGGAGGCGTCGTAAGGCAGCGGCGGAAGGCTGAAAGCCATGAGCTGTTCTCCCGATGAATGATTGGACTCGGACGGGCAAGCATCGACCGGCGCCGGAGTTGCGGCGCCGCGCGCTGAAACAGCTAGGCGTGCCCCGATGTGGCGTCAAGCAAGGCCCCTGACGCTTGCACGGCACGGAATGGTGTTCATAACCCTGCCGATGGCCGATCCCGCTCCCCTCTCCCCGATCGCCGCGCTGGCGCGGCGCCACGACCCCGACCGCTTCCTCTGCACGCTGTTCGCCCCGCCAGAGACGCGCGACACGCTGGGCCTGCTGATCGCCTTCAACCATGAGTTGGCGCGGGCGCGGGAGGTGGCGAGCAACGCCATGACCACGCTGATCCGCCTGCAATGGTGGCGCGAGGCGGTGGAGGAGGCGCAGGCCGGGGCGCCGCCCCGCCGGCACGAGGTGGCGGCGCCGCTGGCCGAGGCGATCCGCGCCGGCACGCTGGCGCCGGAGGACCTGCTTGGCATGGTGGATGCCCGGGAGGCGGAGGCGGAGGAGGAGATCCCGAGCCGGGCCGCGCTGCTGGCGCTGCTGCGCGGCTCATCGGGCGGGCTGGCCGTGGCCATGGGGCGGGTGCTGGGGGCGCCGGCTGCCTGTCTGCCCGGGCTGCAGGCGGTGGGCGCCGCCTACGGGCTGGCCGGGGTGCTGCGCAACACGCCCGCCCTGTCCATGCAGGGCCGCTGCCTGCTGCCCGCCGACCTGCTCGCCGAGCACGGCCTGACCCCGGCCGACGTGGCGCGCGACCCGCGCCAGCAGGGCACCGACGCGGCCGCCCGCATCCTGGCCGGGGAAGGCCAGGCGCTGCTGCGCGAGGGGCGCATGAAGCTCGCCGCGCTGCCGCGCGGCGCCGTGGCGGCGGCGCTTCCCGGGCGGCTGGCAGCGCGGGACCTGGCGCGCGTCACCGCCGCCGGCTGGAGCGCGGCGCAGCCGCCGCCGCCGCGCGGGCTGGGCGACAGGCTCGCCGTGATGTGGGCCGGCTGGCGCGGGCGGGCCTAGCCTGCCTCGCGCCCCCGCACCACGGTGCGGATGGCGAAGGCCGACTGGATGCGCGCCACCCCCGGCATGCGGGAGAGCTGCTCCTTGTGGATGCGCTCGTAATCGGCCGCGTCGCGCGCCTCGACGCGGAGCTGGTAGTCGGCCGAGCCGGTCATCAGGTAGCACTCGCACACTTCGGGGCATTGCCGCACGGCGGCCTCGAAGCGGTTGAAGCCGTCCTCCGTCTGCCGCTCCAGCGTGATCTGCACGATCACCACCGTGCGCCCCTGCGGCGCCGGCTCCTCGATGAGGGCGGTATAGCCGCGGATGGTCCCCCCCGCCTCCAGCATCCGCACCCGCCGCAGGCAGGCGGAGGGCGAGAGGCCGATGGCGGCGGCCAGCGCCGCGTTGCTCATCCGCCCGTCCGCGCGCAGCAGGCGCAGGATCTTGCGGTCCAGCGAGTCGAGGACAGTGTCCGGCATATTCTTTCAGGGATTCGCAGGAAATTCGAATGGTTCGGCGCGAATTCGCATGATGTTGCGCGGATCGCAAGCACCTGCCGCCGGTTCGCGCCTACGATACGCTTTCGTCACCAGCCCGTGAGGCTGGGGCGCGGCGGAGCGGAAGCACAATGAAGGTCCTCATTCTCGGTGCCGGCGTGGTCGGCGTCACCTCGGCCTACTACCTCGCCCGGGCAGGGCATGAGGTGGAGGTGGTGGACCGCCAGCAGGGCGCCGGGCTGGAGACCAGCTTCGCCAATGCCGGGCAGGTCTCCTTCGGCTATTCCGCGCCCTGGGCCGGGCCGGGCGTGCCGCTGAAGGCCGTGAAGTGGATGACGCAGAAGCACAGCCCGCTGGTGGTGCGCCCGCGGATGGACCCGGCACAGTGGTCCTGGCTGTGGCAGATGCTGCGCAACTGCACCGACAAGGCCTATCAAGTGAACAAATCCCGTATGGTGCGGGTGGCCGACTACAGCCGCATGGCGCTGGCCGATCTGCGCGCCGAGACGGGCATCGAATACGACCACCGCGAGCGCGGCACGCTGCAATTGTTCCGCACGCAGCAGCAGCTCGACCATGTGGGCGACGATCTGCGCGTGCTGCGGCAGTACGACGTGCCCTTCGAGGTGCTGGACGCGGCCGGCTGCGTGGCGGCCGAGCCGGCGCTGGCGCGGGTGCAGCACAAATTCGTGGGCGGGCTGCGCCTGCCGCAGGACGAGACGGGCGACGCGCATCTCTTCACCCAGCGCCTTGCCGCGCTCTGCGCCGAGATGGGGGTCACCTTCCGCTATGGCGTGGGCATCGAGCGGCTGATGCTGGAGGGCGGCGACATCGGCGGCGTGGTGACGGATGCCGGCGTGCTGACGGCGGACCGCTACCTGCTGGCCCTGGGCAGCTACTCCCCCACCCTGCTGGCGCCGCTCGGGCTGAAGCTGCCGGTCTATCCGGTGAAGGGCTACTCCCTGACCCTGCCGGTGACGGACGCCACCGCTGCCCCCGTCTCCACGGTGATGGACGAGACCTACAAGATCGCCATCACGCGGCTCGGCGACCGCATCCGCGTCGGCGGCACGGCGGAGATCGCCGGCTACGACATGCGGCTGCACGATGAGCGGCGCGAGACGCTGCTGCATTCGGTGATGGATCTCTACCCGCAGGGCGGCGACCCGGCGCGTGCCCTGTTCTGGTGCGGCCTGCGCCCGATGACGCCGGACGGCACGCCCGTGATCGGCCCCACGAAGTTCCCGAAGCTCTTCCTGAACACCGGCCATGGCACGCTGGGCTGGACGATGTCCTGCGGCAGCGCGCGTCTGGCGGCGGATCTGGTGACCGGCCAGCGCCCCAACATCGAGCATGAGGACCTCGCCCTCAGCCGCTACGCCGCCTGAGACTCGCAGAAAAAAGAAGGGGTCCAGGGGAATTCCTTCCCCTGGCCTTTTCTACTGCTCGAAGATCCGGTGTTCCACCTTGTCGCCCGGCCGCAGGTTGAGCCGTTCGGCGGTGCCGGCGGCCAGTTCCAGCGTGGCGCGCACCAGCCCGCGGCTGTCGATGGTGGCGAGGCTGAGCGGCACGGCGCGTTCAGCAATGCGGTGGATGCGCCCATCCTCGCGGATGAACACCATGTCGAGCGAGGTGATGGTGTTCTGCATCCACATGCTGCTCTCGCGCGGCACGCCCCAATCGAACAGCATCCCCTCATCCGGCTTCACCGACGGGCGGAACATCAGCCCGACGCGCTGCTGCTCCGGCGAGACGGCCATCTCGACGCGGAACTCATGGCGCTTGCCGTCGCGGGTGATGATGGCGAGCGGCTCCATCGGCAGGCGGGGCTGCGGCCCGCTTTGGGCGGCGGCGGGGCGGGTGAAGGCGGCGAGCCCGAGCAGGGCCAGCAGGGATCGGCGGCGCATGGCGCTCCTTATGCCACACCGGCCAAGGGTTCCGGCAGCCCCTCCAGCGTGGCGGCGGCGAGGTGGCGGATCTCGCCGCGCACCGGCCCCGGGCGGG